>JAFPMR010000275.1 GCA_017411235.1 Bacilli bacterium
AAAAAGAAGAAAAAGCTCAAGCGATAGAATTAAGCGAGTTTAAATCTAAACTAAAAATATATCCAATAATATCATGCATAATAACATTGATATTATGCCTAGCAGCATTTGGTTTCTTCTATAATTACTATATGAAGCATTTAGTAATCGAAACAACTAAAACAATTAAAGAAGTTACTGTTAATGAAAATGGTATTTCAGATGCTGTAGAAAAAGTATATGATGCTACTGTAGTAATTGAAAACTATGTTAATGGAAGATTATATGCTACTGGATCAGGATTTGTTTTTAAAACAGATGATAATCATGGTTACATTTTAACTAATGATCACGTTATAAGTAATGCTACAGAAGTAAAAGTATTATTCTCTAACGATAAAAGAGTATCTGTAAAAGTTTTAGGAAGTGATTCTTATTCAGATATAGCAGTTTTACAAGTTGATAAAGATAATGTAGTAGCTGTTGCTGAAATAGGTAAAACAGAAGAATTAAAAGTAGGAGATACTGCTTTTGCTGTTGGAGCACCATTAGATTCATCTACGTATGCTTGGACAGTAACAAGAGGAATAATCTCTGGTAAAGATAGAACTGTTGAAGTAAGTGCTACAAACTCAAGAGCTTCTCAAGTAATGGAAGTATTACAAACAGATGCGGCTATCAATAGTGGTAACTCAGGTGGACCTTTATGTAATAGTAATGGTGAAGTAATTGGTATTACTAACATGAAATTAGCATCATCATCAATTGAAGGAATGGGATTTGCTATTCCTATAGAAATAGCAATAAATAATGCTGAAAAACTAATCGATGGTGGTAAAGTAACATATCCATACTTAGGTGTTGGTTTAAATGACACAGAGAAGGGTGTCCTAGTAGAAGAAGTAGAACCTAAAACACCTGCTGATAAAGCTGGCATAAAAAGAGGAGACATCATTAAAGAAATAGATGGTAAAGAAGTAACTAATGCTTCATTCCTAAAATATAATCTATACAAACATGATGTAGGAGATAAAATAAAACTTACTATCGAAAGAGATGGTAAAGAAATAGAAATAGAAGTAACACTAGGTTCTAATACTGATAAAGCATAAAAAGATTCTTAATGAATCTTTTTTTATTTAATATTTATTTAATAAATATATTATAATATTAAGTAGGTGATACATATGGATTACGAAATGTTAGTTAACAAAGAAAACTTATTAAGTAGTGATTACTATCCTGAAGATATGATTGACATTCATGAACCAATGGGTTCTAAAATTGATCCTACATACATCAATAGATTAAATAAAACAGCTTATATAAATTTTAAAATAATGCAACAAGAAGCCTTAAAACAAGGATTTGAAATATTTATTGATTCATCATATCGTAGTTATGAATACCAAGAAAGAGTATTTAATGCAACAGCATTAGAAAAAGGATTAGATCATGCCCTAAAATATGTAGCTCCTCCTGGAGGAAGTGAACATCAAACCGGTTTAGCATTTGATGTCATATTTAGAAGAAATAACGAAATGATTGAACAACAACTAGAAGAAGATCCAGAAATACAATGGTTACATGAAAATGCTTACAAATTCGGTTATATCTTAAGATATCCAAAAGGTAAAGAAGATATAACAGGATTTAACTATGAACCATGGCATTTTAGATTTGTCGGTTTAGAATTAGCTAAAAAAATCCATGAAGAAGGTATTACCTTAGAAGAATACCATTCACTAAAATATACAAAATAAAGAGGTGATAAATATGCGTTTACTAGTTGTCGAAGATGAATATAAACTAGCAGATGTTATAGCTAGCAAATTAAAGCAGAATAAATATCAAGTAGATGTTGCTAATGATGGAGAAGAAGGTCTCGATTTAGCATTATCTGATTCTTATGATCTAATTATTTTAGATGTTATGTTACCAAAAGTTAATGGCTTTGAAATCTTAAAAGAAATCAGAGAAGAGAAAATAGATACTAAAGTAATCATGCTAACAGCTAAAGTAGAATTAGAAGATAAACTACATGGCTTTAACTATGGAGCTAATGATTATGTAACAAAACCATTCCATATTGAAGAATTACTAGCTAGAGTAAATGCCCAATTAAATACTGCTAATAATATAAATAGTGATTATTTAGAAGTAGGTAATACTCGTTTAAATACTAAAACATCTACTATTGAAAATATTGATACTAATGAAACAATCGACATCATCGGTAAAGAATTTCAACTATTAGAGTACTTTATGCGTAATAAAAAACAAGTAATCGAAAAAGATCAAATATACAATAAAATTTGGGGATTCGATAATGAAATAGAATCTAATAATTTAGAAGCATATTTATCATTTATCAGAAAAAAACTTAAACTATTAAATTCTAACATCAATATTAAAGCAATTAGAGGTATGGGATATAAGTTGGAGGTAGTCGATGACTAAACTAAAATATAAAGTATTCTTTACTATCTTTGGTATCATGACTTTCTTTTTATTAACTATATTCATTACCAACACAATTCAAAGTTACAACAACGAAAAAAGTATAATTGAAAAAAGTTTAAATGGTATAGTACGAGATAGAAAAGAAAACATTCCATCTTTTGAAGATGAACCAAAACCAAGAGAAGATGATACTAAAAATCATATTTATATAGATCAAATAGTATATACAATAATTCTAGAAGAGGGCGAAGCTGTAGAAATAAATAGTCATACCCTAAATGAATATGATGAAGAAGCAATTAAAGAAGTAGCAGCAAGAATAGCTAAAAGCAACAAAACTTTAGAAGTAACAAATTTATTCTTTGATGATTATTCTTACTCAATTAAGAATAATGTATTAATGCTAGTAGATAACTCTACAGCAAAAGAAAGGTTACTAGGAGAACTAAAAGTATCGCTAATTATTGTAATTATCTTAGAATGCCTAATTACATTAGCGTCTCATACATTAACAAAATGGATAATTGAACCAGTAGAAGAATCATTCCAAAAACAAAAAGAATTTATTGCCGACGCTTCTCATGAACTAAAAACACCATTAAGTGTCATTATGGCCAATGCTGAAATGCTAGATACTAATCCAAAAGAAAAGAAATGGTTAGATAACATTCACAGTGAATCAGAAAGAATGAATAAACTAATATCTAATCTTCTTGATCTAGCTAGATTAGAAAATGTTGATAATAAAGAAACGTTTGAAAATACAGATATTTCTAAATTAACTGAAAAAGCAATCCTCCCATTTGAAGGATTACTATTTGAGCATAAAGTAAAATTCAACTATGATATAGATGAAAAAATAATGTATAAATGTAATTCAGAAGAAATAAAACAACTGATAGCAATTCTTTTAGATAATGCCATTAAGCATAGTGAAAAGAATGGTGAGATAAATGTTTCTTTAAAAAAAGATAAACAAATTACTCTAATAGTTTCTAACAAAGGAAAAGAAATTGCCAAAGAAGATATAAATCATATCTTTGAAAGATTCTATAGAGTAGATAAATCAAGAAATAGAGATGAAAATCGTTATGGTTTAGGATTAGCTATAGCTAAAAAAATAGTAGATAATCATAATGGTAAAATAAAATGTACTTCAGAAAAAGGAGTAACAACTTTTACTGCAGTTCTTAGATAGGAGATATTATGGAAGAATATACAAAACAAAGCATCGATGCAAGATATAATTCCTTCTTTAGTGCTTACTACATAGAAGATGAATCAATCAAAAATAAAATAGAAGATTTATTCGTAAGAATTAGAGAATTAGGTGAAACTGCTAAAGATAATGGAGACTTCGAAACAAAACTAGCTTCCAGTCCACTTAATAATGAATACATAGAATTATTTACTGAAGTAGCTACCAAGTGCAAACCAAAAGAACAAGTTTCTGCACCAACATATAACGAAGGTGAAAACACTAATAGAATGATTCAAAATGAAACAAAACGTATGGTAGAAGATGCCACAAGACCTATTAGAAGAAAACTACGTTGGAAGATGCAAGATAAAATGAGAGATACACCTTTAGGGACTGTAGAACAAGTAATAAATTTAAGAGGATTATTTAAAAAGAACAAATAATAATCCTTTTTTATTTGATTGAATATGAATATAAAATATGATAATATTTTATTAGAATAAAGAAGGTGTTAAACATGATGGAATATTTAGAATATGTTGTTAATACAGAATTATTTCAAATATGTTTTAAACTAGTATTAAGCTGTATACTAGCAGGTATAATTGGTCTAGAAAGATCTTCTATGAGTAAACCAGCAGGATTTGGTACACATGCCATAATTGGTCTAAGTGCAACTCTTGTTGTATTAGCTAGTCAATATATGTCTAAATACTACGATATGGATGTATCTCGTATACCAGCTCAAATCTTATCTGGTATCGGATTCATTGGTGCTGGTACTATAATAAGAAACGGAATCAATGTAAGAGGTGTAACAACTGCAGCCGGAATTCTTTCTGTAACTTGTATAGGTTTAGCCGTAGGAGCAGGATACTATCCTGCAGCTATCTTAACTACTATAATAGTTTTCCTAGTCTTATCTCATAACCAAGAAATAAGAGGTAAATTTGAAAGATTTGAAGGAATAGATTTAGTTATTACTGTAGCAGATGATTTAGGAGATGCCTTAGAAGATATAAAGAAATATTTTAAAAAAGAAGATATTCACATTCAAAGCGTTAAGAAAGATTCTGAGGTAATTAAGAGTAAGAAAAATGAAGTCTTAAAAGTAAGTGTTACTTATGATACAAAGAAACTATCTAAGTCAGATATAATTAGTACTTTAATATCATTAGACAAGGTTAAAGAAGTAACAGAAGAAGATTAATAATCTTCTTTTTTATTACTTCTAATTATGATATAATACAAGCAGAAAAAATTATGAAAGAAGGATCTATTATGGAACTAAAAGGTTCAAAAACAGAACAAAACTTAATGACTGCTTTTGCTGGAGAGTCACAAGCAAGAAATAAATACACATATTTTGCATCAAAAGCTAAAAAAGATGGTTATGAACAAATAGCAGCTATTTTCGAAGAAACTGCTAACAACGAAAAAGAACATGCTAAAATGTGGTTCAAAGAATTAAATGGTGGAGAAGTACCAGGTACTGTTGAAAACTTAAAAGCAGCAGCTGATGGTGAAAACTATGAATGGACTGACATGTATGCTGAATTTGCTAAAGTAGCTGAAGAAGAAGGATTCAAAGCTATAGCTGCTAAATTCAGAATGGTTGGCGAAATTGAAAAACACCATGAAGAAAGATATCGTAAATTACTAAAGAATATTGATGATGAAGTAGTATTTAGTAAAGACGAAGAATGCATTTGGATTTGTCGTAACTGCGGTCATATCGTTGTTGGTAAAAAAGCTCCAGCAGTATGTCCAGTATGTGCTCATCCACAAAGTTATTTTGAATTAAAAGCAGAAAATTACTAAGAAGAAGTAGAGTAGCAACTCTACTTTTTTTATGTACTTTATTCCTAAAAAAAAGTATAATGAATATATGATTATATAAAGGAGAATCAACATGGTAGATTTTATATTTTTACAATGGCATCTAAGTGAAGCATGCAATTTAAGATGTAAGCATTGCTATCAAGAAAATCACGTTCCAGTCCAATTACCTTATAAAGATTTATTAAAAACTTTAAACCAGTATCGTAAATTACTAAAAACAACTGGTTGCAAAGGACATATAAGTTTAACTGGTGGCGAACCATTATTTTGTCCTCATTTATTTAAACTATTAGAAGAATTTAAAAAAGATAAAGGTTTATATACATTCTCTATTTTAACTAATGGAACATTATTAACTGAAGAATTAGCAGCTAAAATAGCTTCTTATGAACCTTGGTATGTTCAAGTTAGTTTAGAAGGTGGCAAAAAAACAAATGATTATGTAAGAGGAGAAGGTACTTATGAAAAAATAGGTAATGCTATCCAACTATTAAGAAAACATAACATTTGGGTTTCTGTATCATTTACAGCAACTAAACTAAACTATAAAGAACTACCTGACGTAGTAGATTATGTTGAAGAAATGGGTGGAAGTGCTGTTTGGTCTGATAGATATATTCCATTAGGTGATCAAAGAGATAAAGAATTTATCATGGGTCTTAAAGAAACACAAGAATGGTTAGACATCATGCTTCATAAGAGAAACCAACAAATAAAAGAACACAAAAAGACTATTGTTTCTATGCGTAGAGCATTACAATTTACTCGTCTAGAAGACATTGAAGAACCATATCAATGCCAAGCAGGTTCAGGACTAATAACTATCATGGAAAATGGAGACATAGTTCCATGTCGTAGAATGCCAATCGTTGTTGGAAATATTAAAAAAGACGATATAACTGACTTATATTTCCACAATGAAGTTCTCCTAGATTTACAAAAAAGAACTATTCCTATAGGTTGCATACGTTGTAAAAAAGCCAATAGTTGTCGTGGTGGTTTAAAATGTTTAACATATGCTTTAACTGGAAGCTATAAAGAAAAAGATTCCGGTTGTGACCGCTAGGAGGATTCAATGAATAAAACTAAAAAACTAATAATTTCTTTAATACTTATCGTTGTAATAGCTTTAATTGTTGGTTTTATCTTTCTTTACTTTCATAAAAAAGACAAGATAATACCAACAGAAGAAGAATTAAAACCTACAGAATACAAAAGTGTTAAATTAGAAAATGCTTCTGAAATAGTTAACTATGGTAGTTGCACATCTACAAATCCAGATGAAGTTTGTTACTTGGTAATTAATGAATCTATGCTAACATTAAAAAATGGTAAAGTAACAAAAGAAGATGGAGATACTACTAATGTAGATGATTCTATTAATAATGGTTTAAATAGTGCTATTCTTGGTACATATGGTACATATACCAAAATCGAAGAAACCAGTATTAATACCAATGCTGATGGCGCCAGTGGTGTATTCATTAATGGCACTAAAGCTGAAGGTGAATTACTTAATACAGTAATAAATACTTTAAAAACTAATTCACCAGGTGTTGTCGTAGCTAATAACGGATTCTTAAAAGCTGATCATTTAACTATAACAACCAAAGTTAAAACTTCACCAGCAGTTAGAGTAACTAAATCTAATGGAACTATTGAAATAGAAAAATCAATGTTAGAAACTAACGGTAATGCATCACCAATAGTAGATGCTGAAGGCAAAGTAACAATTACTGAAACAACAGGTACTGCTAATGGTTCTAGAATAGCTAGTATTAAAAATAATGGTAATGTCACTATAAATAACAGTTCCATGTTAATAAGTGGTGCTACAGATTCTGAACATAGTGAATCAGCTGTCTTATTTACTAGTGATAAAAAAGATAGTAAAAATATCTTTCAAAGTATTAATTCTAGTTTAAATATTAATCAAAACTTACCATATTATAATATTGCTTACATCTTTGTAGCTGATAATAGTACAACAGAAATAGATTTAGAGAATACATTATTTAATTATGGTAGCAATAAATTCCTAAAAGGAACAAATAGTAATATAACAATTAATTTAAAAAATCAAATTATTTATGGATTAATAGAATTAGAAAACTCAAATCTCCAAATGAACTTGATTGAAAATTCATCATATACAGGAACCTTTATAGATAATAATACTTTCGTATATTTATCTAAAGATTCTGAATTAAATTTAACAGGTGATATGTATATCAAAGAATTAAATAATGATGATAAGAGTAATAGTAATATTACATTAAATGGTTACCATTTATACGTTAACAACGAATTAGTGAAATAAAAAAAGGACTATAAAAGTCCTTTTCCTTTTGTTCCTTTTTCAATTTCTTCGTAAAACCATTGTTGATCTTTTTCAAGTGGTGAAATAAATTCAACTAAGGCTTTATCTGCTATAACTGGTGCTAGATTCCAAGTAACTTCTTGATTCTTAAACGTTGATAAAGCACCAATTTCCATTCTTCTATCGTATTTAGCAGCAATTGCAGCATAAATAACTCTTAAAGAATCTTCATCCATCTTAACTATCTCTTCACAAAGAATATTATGATGTCCTCTCTGAATAGAGAATTTAATGATTTCTCCTAAATCCTCTAACTTAAAATGAATTATCTCATCCATACGTAATGCTCCTTCAATAAAAGACATTACAGTATTAATATTATCCATAAATTTTATTATGTCTGTTGTTTCCATGTCGCTCCCCCTGACAAGTAATAATTATTATATAGTAAAATATGAAAAAATCAATCATCTTGTGTTATAATAACAAATCTTAAGGGGGAATGGCTATGGAAACACCAAAATATATAGATGATGAATATTTATTACAAGGAACACCAGATGTAATTAAACACTTTAAAAAGGTTCATGAAGATAAAGAAAACATTTGGATTGTTGAAAATTTATTTTATAAAGATGCTTTAGCAAAATATGATGAATTCATAACTAAAGTAGCAGAATTTATTAGAAGCCTAGGGTATAAAAATTCTTTAGATAGTTCTTTTTGTTTATCACATTTAATTCATAGCGGATACTTATCACATGATGAAAAATTCAGTGATAAAGCCCCAGATGAAGAAACAGAAATAACAACTAAGTTAGGAATTAATATAATTCTAGGTGCCGGTTGCTGTCGTAATTATTCAAGCATCCACCGTGATGTTTTTAGTAGACTTGAATTGCCTTCAAATTACTTCTATTGTTATCAAGGACATAACTTAATGAATAGAGCAAAAGTAGCACTAGCAAACCACGTTATAAATCTAATAGAATTTGATGGCAACATGTACGGAATTGATATGTATAACTTAAATAATTTATTCCATTTTGTTGATTCCTTTAATCTTCAAGAAATATCTACAGAAAGAAGAGGACTTCTAAGATATAAACCATACTATGAACTTGGAATGGGTGAATCAACTATTGAAGATATAAGAAAAAAATTAGAAGCATATGCAGAATATGCAACTAGAAAAGCCATAAATCCTTTCGACTATGAAGCAGATTTGAAATATAGAATCAAAAGAAAAGTAATAAGACAGAAAGATGAATTCAAAGCCTTCCACGAAGACACAAAAGTCTTAAAAAAAGAAATAAAAGAATGTGTTGACGAAGTCAATGCTAGGTTACATAAATAACTTTACTTACACCCAAGAGGGGTATATAATTAGGTCAGGTGATTTCTATGGAAAAATGTAAAGGTTGTCCAGGTTGTAATGTGGTAAAACACAGAACAGCAGAAGAAAAGAAAAAACTACAAAAAAGATTAAATATCATTGAAGGTCAAGTAAAAGGTGTTAAACAAATGCTTGAAGATGAAAGATATTGCCAAGATATTCTAATTCAAATATCTGCAATTAATAAATCATTAAAAAGCATCGGTAATGAAATATTAAAAAGTCATCTTAATACTTGTGTAAAAGATGCCTTATTACATAACGACCCTGAAGTTATGAATGATGTTGTGGATCTATTTGATAAATTGAATAAGTAGGTGGTTGAATGAAAAAAGTAGTAATAGGTATGTCAGGTGGTGTAGATTCATCAGTTGCTGCCATTAAACTTAAAGAACAAGGTTATGATGTAATAGGTTTATTCATGCGTAACTGGGATTCCTTCGCTGATGGCGAAATGGAAGGTGCACCAACTACAGATCAAGGAATCTGCCCTCAAGAAGTAGATTACAATGATGCTAAAAAAGTATGTGATAAATTAGGTATACCATTACACAGAAAAGACTTTGTAAAAGAATACTGGGATTATGTCTTTACTTACTTTTTAGACGAACTAAAAAAAGGTAGAACACCTAATCCAGATATTATGTGTAATAAATATATAAAATTTGATATGTTTGCTAAAGAAGCAGAAAAACTAGGAGCAGATTATATTGCTACTGGTCACTATGCGCGTATCAAAGATGGTAAATTATTAAGAGCTGTTGATGATAATAAAGATCAAACATACTTCTTATCACAAGTATCTAAAGAACAATTAAAAAATGTTTTATTCCCAATCGGTGACATGGTAAAACCAGATGTCCGTAAAATAGCTGAAGAATGGGATTTAGTTACTGCTGAAAAGAAAGACTCAACAGGTATTTGTTTTATCGGTGAAAGAAACTTTAATAATTTCTTGAAAAACTATTTACCTAATAAACCTGGTGATATTATCAATATTGATACTAACGAAAAAGTTGGTGAACATATTGGACTTATGTACTATACAATTGGTCAAAGAAGAGGACTAGATATTGGTGGTACAAAAGAAAGAATGTTTGTTGTTGGTAAAGACTTAAATAAAAACATTTTATATATCTGTATTGGTGAAGATAATGAATACTTAGTATCTGATTCATGCATTATAGATGAAGTAAACTATCTAGGAGATGAAAAAGTAACAAGCTGTACTGCTAAATTTAGATATCGTCAAAAAGATGTCCCAGTAGAACTAGAATTCCTAGATAATAATGAAATCTTAGTAAAATATCCACAAGGAGTAAAAAGAGTAACTCCTGGACAAGCATGTGTTCTATATAATGGAGAAGAATGCTTAGGTGGAGGAATAATCAAAGAAGTTCGTAAGAACGGAGAAAAACTTTGGTATTTATAGAATAAAGAGGTGTCTTATGGAAAGATATCGTGAAATAGAAAAATCTATTATCAAAAAATTTCGTAAAGAAATTTGGTCTAAGTTTATAAAAGCTATTAAAGATTATAAACTTATAGAAGAAAACGATAGAGTAATGGTATGTATTAGTGGTGGAAAAGATTCTTTTCTTTTAGCTAAATGTATTCAAGAACTAATTAGACATGGTATGGTACCTTTTGAAGCTAAATATGT
>JAFPMR010000276.1 GCA_017411235.1 Bacilli bacterium
GTAAATCTTTCTTTACTATAATCTAAACTAACTCCTAAAGTAGCCCATTGTTCTCTAATAATATCTCCATGTTCATGAGTCCAATCCCAACAAGCTTCTAAGAATTTTTCTCTACCATATTCATACTTATCAATGCCTTGATCTTTTAATCTCTTAACAACTTTAGCTTCTGTAGCAATAGCAGCATGGTCCATACCTGGTAACCATAAAGTATCAAAGCCTTCCATTTTCTTATAACGAATAATAATATCTTGTAATGTAACATCCCAAGCATGTCCTAAATGTAATACACCTGTAACATTAGGTGGAGGGAGAACTATACAATATGGTTTCTTCTTACTTTCAGGATCACACTTAAAATAATCTTTATCTAACCATTTTTTATATTTATCTTTTTCAACTTCTTCATGGTTATATTTTTTATCTAATTCTTTCATTTTTCTAACCTCTCTTCAATATAATTCATTGCATAATTATAAACATTTTCTATTTCTTTGTTGTTTTTTTGAACTTCAAAATAATAACCGAAGTTCTTTTTTAATTCCTTTAAACAAACTGGATAATTAACATCATATACAAATGAATATTGTAGTACAATGTGATCATTTAAATTCTTAATATCCTTAATAGCAATAACTTTATGTTTATAAAATTCATTCAATACTCTTTTATGTATCTTATCTTTAGTTGGTGTAACATCAACTTCTCTTAATTTACCAATTAAGAAAATAATATCTATCTTATCAGTATCTCTAATTAATTTAGCATGCATCATCGCACGTTCATCTGGATTATTCTCTAAGACTCGTTTATTATGATTCTTTATTGCAAATTCAATTATTGGATACCATTCTTCTCTTTTAACAAACCTTTTAATTTCGCCTTTGTCAAATAATTGAACACAACTATAATCTGCATGATCTATTGTTTTAGAATCATCATCATTTCCAAAGACTTTCATTTGTTCAAATCTACCAATATCATGTAATAAACCAATCACTCGAGCTAGTTCAATATCTTCTTCACTAAAGCCCAATTTCTTCGCATATTTTTCTTGTAGCTTCATCACTCGATATGAATGATTATACTTAAGTTTAATATACGAATCATTAATATTATAACTACTGACATACTTATCAAAAGCTTCTTCTAACATTGTTACACCCCTTTCAATAAAAAAATAGTTATAATCTAAGGACGAGCCAAACCCGCGGTACCACCTTAGTTTATAACTATTGTTATACAACTTTAATACTTAACGCATATTAACGATGTACTCCCAAGCAACCTTCATCTTTTCTTAATGTTCTCTTTCACCAACCAAGAACTCTCTACAATCAGGGCAAAGACTACTCCTCTTGTTCAACGTACTTATGGAAGTATTATAAAACAATAAATAATAAAAATCAAATAAATCTTTCTTGAGATATATAGAATATTATATTATAATTATTATTGTAGAATAATAAAGGGAGTGTTTCTTATGGCTATAAGAGAATTCGATTTTGAAAGAGAACCAACTGTAAGTATTGTAAAAAAGATTTTAACTGATGCAATCAAAATGAAAGTTACTGATATACATTTTGATCCACATCCAGATAAATTAGTTATTAGATTTAGAAATAATGGTGAATTATCTGAGTATACTAATACACCAGATAACGTTAAATTAAATATAATAACAAGAGTAAAAATAATTGCAGGTATGAATATAACAGATTCTATCCTACCTCAAACAGGTGTTATAAACCTTGAAGTAGATGGTAAATCTCATAGCATGCAAGTATCTACTCTACCAGTCCTAGATGGAGAAAAAGTTGTTGTTCATATTTCAAATTATGCTAGAAACCTTAAAAATATCGATCGTATCGGTATGGAACAAGAAGATATTGATAAGATTAAAAACTTATTAAGAGAAAAACAAGGTGTTATCCTAGTAACAGGAACTAATGGATCTGGTAAAACTACTACAACTTATGCTTTATTAAAAGAATTAAATAAACCAGATACAAATATCATTAGTATTGAAGATCCTATAAAGATGCCACTTGAAGGTGTTAACCAAGTACAAGTAGCACCAGATAAAGGTGTAACATATAAAACTATTTTAAGAAATATTGAATCTCAAGACTTAAATGTCTTAGCAATAAACGAATTAGTAGATGATGAAACAACAAGAACTGCTCTTCGATTATCTACAACTGGCAGATTAGTAATATCAACATTAAATACTAAGACTGTTTCTCAAACAGTTGATACATTATTAAACATGAATGTTGAAAATTACTTATTAGGAGATAACTTAATTGGTATTATTTCTCAACGTTTAGTAAAAAAACTATGTCCTAACTGTCGTGTTAAAAAAGAAGCTTCTGAATACGAAAAAACTGTAATTCAAAAAATAACTGGTCAAACAGTAAAAGAAATATACTATCCTGAAGGTTGCGAAGAATGTAAGGAAGGTTATCTAGGACAATCACCTATTAGTGAAGTCGTACCTATAACTCCTGAACTAAGAGATGCAATTTCTAATAATCGTAATCGTCAATTAATAAGAAATATTATTTATGCAGATAATGACACAATATTAAAAGATGGATTCAAAAAAGTTTTATCAGGTGAGACATCATTCTCAGAAATAATTAGAATAACTGATATAAAAACAGATTTCTCACCAGATGAAGAAAACATTAAACAATACATCCTTGGCAAAGGTGAAAAACCTTTAGAAGAAACTAATGTAGTTCCTAAAAATGTTGAAGAACCTACTCCTACAAAAGAGCCAAAGGAAGAACCTATAGAAGAGCATCCAGAAGAAGATAAAGTATTAAAAAATGATTTACTAAGAAAAATGAATGAAGATTTAACTAAGATAAAAAATAAAGCTGCTGAAGAAAAAACTGAAGAACCTACTCCAACAGAACCAACCCCTGAGCCTAAAGAAGAACCAAAGCCAGAACCAATAACTGAAGAACCACAATTAGTTAAAGACGAACCAACAGAAGAAGAAAAACAAGAACCTATAGAAGAAGTTAAAGAAGTTAAAGACGAAGATGTTGATTTATTTAATAAATTAAATCTAGATGACGACGATGACGACGACTTCTCTTATGGTGATGAATATTCAATCATTTAAAAAAGACTCATAAGAGTCTTTTTTTATTTGAATATTATTACTAAGAAATTATCAATGTATTTCATAAACAAAAATGTAATATCTAAACCCAAAACTAAAAACGGTCCAAAAGGGATCTCTTTATCCTTCCCTTTTATAGAATAATATATAGCATATGGAAAAGCTAAAAATGCACCAAGTATTAATGAAACAATACTAAGTCTCAAACCCATTATAAATCCAAATAATAATGCTAATTTAACATCTCCACCGCCTAAAGCTTCTTGTTTAAATGTTTTGCTTCCTAAAAATCTAATTGAAAACATAAAGATAAAAACAATCGCTCCACTACATATAGATAACAATAATACTTTAAATCCAAAGAATAAATACTTAAATAATAATACTAAAATACTAAATATAATAATTGGTCCATCCAATATGACAAAATGTTTAAAATCACTTACAAAAATATTAATACTTAAAAAAGTAATGATAACCATTATTATTAATTCATAACTGAATCCATAAATAAGATACGAAACCCCAAACATAATTCCACTTATTAATTCCAGTATTGGGAACCAAAAACTTAATTTATTATGACAATATGGACATTCTCTTTTATTCATAAAAAAGGAGACGACAGGAATTAGTTGATACCATTCATATTGTTCATTACAATTTGTACAATAACTACCAAATCTTTTTAATTTAAGAGGTCTTTTTAAACCTAATAACACAGCTATTGTTCCAAATAACAAACCAGTTAAAAATAATAGAATAAAAACATAAATATGAAACGCCATAGTATCTCCTTTCCACCCCTATTATCATCTTAAGTATACCACATCTATTTAACGCAAATGAAATAAAAAAAGAACTATTTACAAATAGTTCTTTTAAGATCTTCTATTTCTTTAATTAAAGAATCTCTAGCTTCAACAGATGATAAAGGAATCTTATCAAGAATAGTTTCTTTACTTTGAATTAAATATTTATTGTATTCATTATTATTTAATAAACCATATTTCAAAACACTTTTACTATTCTTTTTCGTATCTTTAACAAAGCAACTTGTAACATACCATTTACCTTTATCAAATATATATAACTCATTACTTAAATAATAACCAATATCGTTCATAAAACTTCTTAACATTTCATGATCATTATTAGATTGTGTAACAATCTTATTAATATGTTTTAATTTATCAGTATCAGCTAAAATATGTTTAATTGTACTAGTACCCATGCCAGCAATAACTAAAGTATTAATACCACTTAAATCAACATCTCTAATTCCATCGCTTAAGACAGTCTGAATATCTATATTAGCTTCATTAATATTTTTAATTGCTGATGCCAAAGCATTAGGATTAACATCACTTGCTATTACTTTTTTAACAATTTCGTTTTCTTTTATATAAATAGAAAGTAGGCCATGGTCACAGCCTACATCTACTACACTATCCTCTTTGTTTAAAAACTCAATAATAGTTTTTAATCTTTTAGATAAATTACTCACTTAAGAAATCCTTTAGTTTTTTAGCACGTGATGGGTGTCTTAACTTTCTTAAAGCCTTAGCTTCAATCTGACGAATACGTTCACGAGTAACATTAAACTTCTTACCAACTTCTTCAAGAGTATGACTAGTACCATCAACTAAACCAAATCTTAATTCAAGTACTTCTCTTTCTCTTTCTTGTAGAGTCATTAATACATTTTGAATTTCTTCTTTTAAGATTTCGTTTGTAGCATACTCTTCAGGGCTCATGCTTCTTTCATCTTTAATGAAATCACCTAAATGTGAATCATCTTCTTCACCAATTGGTGTATCTAGAGAAACTGGATCTTGACTAATCTTCATAACTTCTCTAACTTTTTCCACACTGATTCCCATTTTTTCTGCTAATTCTTCATCACTTGGTTCTCTATTTAATTCTAGAGTCATTTGTCTTTGTACTCTAGCCATCTTATTTATTGTTTCAACCATATGAACTGGAACACGAATAGTTCTTGCTTGATCAGCTAATGCTCTAGTAATAGCTTGTCTAATCCACCATGTAGCATATGTAGAGAATTTATATCCTTTACCATAATCGAATTTTTCTACAGCTTTCATTAAACCAATATTACCTTCTTGAATTAAATCTAAGAATAATAAACCACGTCCTACATAACGTTTAGCAATAGAAACAACTAAACGTAAGTTAGATTCAGCTAAAACATTTTTAGCAGCTTCATCACCATTAGCAATTCTTACACTTAAATCCATTTCTTCTTCGCTGCTTAATAAGCTTATACGTCCAATTTCTTTTAAATACATACGAACTGGATCATTAATATTAATATCCTTTGTTATTTCTTCATCAGATAATACTAAGTTTTCTTCTTCTTCAACTTTTTCGCCACCAGCAGCTGCTGCACTATCTTCTGATACAACTTCAATGCCATTTTCCATTAAGGCATTATATAATTCATCTAATGAATCATTATCAATTTCTAGACCTTTTAATGCTTCAGCTAATTGCTCAAAAGTTAATACATTATCATTCTTTTTACCTAAAGCAATTAAATCCTTTTTTCTTTCTTCAAAACTCTTAATCTCTACCATATCTACACATCCTCTTTTTTCAACTCTTGAATTTGCATTGCAATCTTCATTTTTTTATCTACATCAAGCTCATTTTTCATTAATAATTTTAATCTTTTAATTTCATTTTTATTCATTTCTTTTGATATAGCTTGAATATAATCATCCATAATTTCTAAACTTACTTCATCATTAATAGCTTCATTAACGATTTCCATAACTTTATCTCTTATAGTATCTTTATCACTCACATAAGTAATAAAATCTGCAACTGTTATATCATTATTATGCTCTACAAAATAAACAATCTCGTTTGCAATTTCACGATATACAGTTTCTTGGAAAAATCCCAACTTTTTTTGATATTCTTGAACATATTCTTCTCCATTCATCATGAAGTATAAAACTTTTTCAACTGCTTTCATATAAGCATCTTTTTTAATATGTTCAACAACTACTTCCTCTTTTATTTCTTTCTTAGGAAGAGGTTTAATATTATCTAACTGACCTTTAAGAACACTAACATCAACATTGTATTCTTTACTTAAACTATTTAAAGTAATCTCACTCAAAATAGGATCATCTTTTTGAGCTAAATTAGATAATACTTCTTTTATATACTCTGATTGGTCTTCTACTTTATTTAAATCCTTATTTTGTTTTAAATAATTCATCTTGAATTCAAAATAAGTTAAGGTATGATTTAAATTATCAATAAAAGCATCTTTACCATTAGCAATAATGTATTCGTCTGGATCTTTTTCTCCACTTAAACGAATTACACTAATAGGAACATTGTTCTTTTCAAGTTCTTCACCATTATTAAGTGTAGCTATCAATCCAGCATTATCATTATCTAAACAAAGAACAACTTCAACTCTTAATTTCTTTAATAGTTCTATTTGATCCTTTGTCATTGCTGTTCCTTGTAATGCAACAACATTCTTAATGCCAGAACTTGCTAATCTAATAGCATCCATAAATCCTTCTACAAGGATTATTTTCTTTTCTCTTTTTGCTACATCTTTAGCATTATGATAATTATATAAAGTCTCACCTTTTTTAAATATCTTAGATTCTCTACTATTCATATACTTAGAGACATCTTTTTCTCCGCGATATACTCTAGCACTAAATCCAACTATATTACCGTCTTTATCCCATAAAGGAAAAGTAATTCGTCTACTAAACATATCGTAGAATTTTCCACCAACACTATTAACTAAACCAATCTCAACTAAGGTCTTTTCATCATAACCTTTCTTAGTTAATAATGTAAGCAAAGAATCATTGCTATCTAAACTAAGCCCTATTCCAAAATCTTTAATTAAAGCTTCGTCAATACCTCTTTCTTTTAAATAGTTAAGAGCTTCTTTTCCAGCTTCCGTTCTTAAATTGTTTTGGAAATACTTTTGTGCCAAGTTCATAATTTCATACTCTGCTTTAAAAAGTGTATTAACTGATTTACTAGCACTTCTTTTAAATTCCATCCCACATTTCTCTGCTACTATTGCAACAGCATCAATAAATGGAACATCTTCATATTCAGAAACAAAAGTAAATACATTACCGGTTTTACCACAAGCAAAGCATTTATATATTTGCTTTTCCGGAGATACACTCATACTTGGTGAATGATCATCATGGAAAGGACAAACACACACATAATTCTTTCCTCTTTGGCTTAGAGGGATATAACTACCAATAATATTTACAATATCGGCTTTGCTTCTTATAGCATTAATATCATCATTACTAGATAAGGCCATAAAAAATCACCCCTCACTTATATTTATTATAACTAAACCCCCGATTTCCTTTTTTTTTACGCATTTTTTTGCAAAAAAATGCTTTTTTTTCGCTTTTTTATTCAAAATTAATACTTAAAAGCAAAAAAAAGAAGTATTTACTACTTCTTTCTAATATTGTATTTCAAGTAATTATACATATTATCATAATACATTGCAGCTGCATGGTAACGACTATATTCATCTTTCAAATCAACAATTCTTTCCTTTAATCCTTCATTTCCTTCGAATGAAAAATCCGGTTTTGTAATTACATCTATTAACTGTTGATACTCAGATGATTTAACTGCATATTTTGCTTTATTAAGACCTACAAGTTCATTCATCTTAATAGCTAATTCTGATTTCTCTTCACTAGATAAACCTTCGATCGTTTCAACTATTCTACAATTAATTTTAAATGCTTCTTTTCTTTTATTAAACAATTCAACCAATTCTTCTCGATTAAGATTAAAATCTGCAGCTTCAAGGCCATGTTCAGCTCCATCAATGAAAGCAGCATCAGTATTACTATCAACAAATAGCATTAAACGATTAACGTCATATGAAAGTTCTATATAAACAGACATCATAGCTAATATATAATCCATAGTCATTACCCCAAACCATATACATTATAGCAAAGAACGACTTAATTATCTATCTTATTAAAAATACTATTAAAAAATTGAATAATAAATGCCAATAATCTTTGAAAGAAATTCCCATCAGTTTTAGTATTTGGAACTTCTTCTACTTCTATATCTTCTTCCCTTTTCTCTTCTGGAGTCTCAGAAA
This sequence comes from Bacilli bacterium, assembly GCA_017411235.1. Next base: position 8,298 of record JAFPMR010000276.1, read on the forward strand.
TTTTAATTTCTTTTTTAACTTCAATATAATTGTTTATTAATTCCTTTTCATGATTACTTTCTTCATCAACTATTCTTTCACTATACTCATCTACCAAAGTATAACCAGTAAGTCCATTTACTTGTTTAATCTTATAACTACCATAACCAACTTGTATTTTAGCTTCTCCACTCGCATCAGTAACTAAACTATTAACTAGATTTCCTTTGCTATCAAATAATTCAAAAAGAGCATCACTTTCAAATACACAATCTTGTTTCTTACATGCATACTTTTTAATTCTTATATCATTTCTAATTAATAGATTATGTAGATTAACTATTGGATCAGGATTACTATCATCTATTCTAACTTGATAGACATTATTATCTTTTCGATAGCCTATTCCATTACTCTTTTGTTTAACTTCATATTCCCCATATGCTAAATCAGATGTCTTATATATTAGTTCTTCATTGTTAGTACATACACTATCTATTATTGTTCCATCTTTATAAATATCATAACAAGTATTTGAAAAATCACTTTCTACTGTATAAATATCATCATCTTTATCTATATCTAAAGTAATCGTTCCTTTCTTAACTTTAATATTTAAATTATACTTAGGATTTATAACGTTTCCCGGTCTTATTAAATCTTGACTACTAGTACTATCAAATATTGCAACCTTTCTATCATAGTAATCACTTATTTTACTAATTGAGACCTTACCATTATTTTTAATATTCTTTAATAAGATTCCTTTACTATATTCATATTCAAAATCACTACTCATTACTTCATAATCATTTCTATCTATAAAAATATCCTTTTCATAATCAACATCATAATCATGAATAAATGATGGTTTAATATCATGACTATTAACATCACTCAAAACATTATTTATTTCATTAGTATATTTAGTTATTTTATTACCATTAAGTTTATCAGTAAAATAAACACTTCCATTGCTTCCTGTAACTGTATCCCAAATCAAATATTGCGTTACAGCATACCACTTACTTGTCGTTCTACCACTATATCCATATCCATAATAAACAATTAAAGATATTTTCCTTTTTTGTGCTTCAGTTAAATCACCATAACCACTAATATCCCCTTCATACGAAGTATTACTTTTTCCTTCAGCAAATTTAGTATATGGTTCTAAACAATAAACTATACTACCACTACTATCTTTTAAATACTGTAATGTTAAATAATGAATCTTTCCATCCTTCTTTTTACTTATATATTCTCCACTAAGATAATTACCTTCTACAAATGTTTCTGCTTTAACTATTTCTATACCTAGTATTAATAGTATAAAGAATAAAAATCTAATAAATCTTTTCATACTTTCCTTTCTAAATAATACATCCCCTCACCCTATATATACTCCCTCAAAGTCTAATTTCCTTTTTTTTCCATAAAAAAAAGAGCTTAAAGCTCTTATTTTTCTTCAATCAACTCAATTCCTGTAAATACATAGTTTTCAGATTTCTTTTCGAATACAAATCTATATTTAGAGAAAGCTTCATAATTATCTGCAGTAATCTTGAAATCTTCAGTTACTTTTCCAGTATA
>JAFPMR010000277.1 GCA_017411235.1 Bacilli bacterium
AATAGATTAATTGAACCAGTTGGTAAAACTATTGATGTTAATAATCCAATGGTAGATGCTCGATTAGAAGATGGCTCTAGAATAAATGCAGTTATTCCACCATTATCTAAAAATCCAGTTATTACAATTAGAAAATTTAAAAAGAATATTGTAACAATGGATGATTTGGTTGCTAATGGAACTCTAACTCCATATATGGCTGAGTTCTTAGAAGTGGCTGTAAAAGCTAAGTTAAATATTTTAGTTGCTGGTCCATCTGGTAGTGGTAAAACAACGCTATTAAATATATTAGGTAATTATATAGATGAGAAAGAAAGAATAATTACTATTGAAGATGTAATGGAATTAAATCTTAAACAAAAACATGTTGTTTCTCTAGAAACAAAGAATGCTAATTATGATGGAGTTAGAGAAGTTACGGTTAGAGATTTAGTTAGAAATAGTCTTCGTATGAGACCTGATCGTATTATTATAGGTGAGGTTAGAGGTAGTGAAGCATTTGATTTATTACAAGCAATGAATAGTGGACATGATGGTTCATTAACTACATTACATGCTAATAGTAGTAAAGATGCTTTGAGTAGATTAGAAACTATGATTCTAATGGATGGCTTAAAGATACCAATGGGTGCTTTAAGAGAATATGTTGGAAATGCCATTGATTTAATTGTATATATTACAAGGATGAAAGATGGCAAGAGAAAGATAGTAGATATTTCTGAAGTTATAGATAATAATGATTCAGAAAATGCTTTAAGAAATATCTTTGAATTTAAGAGTTCTCATATTAATGAAAATGGTAGTGTTAGTGGAGAATTTATTCAACAAAAATATAAACCTGAGGTTTTAAAAAAGATTAAAATGTTAGGTATTAATGATTTAGATAAAATGTTTAATAAGTAATATAAAAAGGAGGTAAAGTAATGAAAAACTATGAGTCTTTTCTACAAGTATGTGCTATTATTCTAGTTGTTTTTCTTGTTTATCTCTTTTTTAAATATGTTGTATATTTAATGAAGAAAAATCGTTTAGCTGATTTTTCTTTAAAAGTAAGAAATAATCGTAATAATCCTATTTTAAGAATAGTAAAGAAAACAAGTAATTTTATTAAATCTTTAAAATTAATAGACGCTAAAAAGTATAATGGTTATGCTAGATTAGTTCCTGGATTTGAAGATGGATATGATATTGTTTCTAGTAAAGTATTGTGCAGTTTATTATTAACTTTCTTATATTTATTTGTTTCAATGTTATATAGAAGTGAACTCCATATTACAATAGTTCTTATTTGTTTAATGTTAGGTTATGTTTTATTAGATTTTTATTTCATCTATAATAGTAGAAATAATACTAAATTAGTTAGTAAAGATATGTTGGGCGCTATTATTATTATGAGTAATGATTTTAAAGCTAATAGGAGTGTAGAACAAGCTATTAGTGATGTTATTGAAAGAAAACATGGTCCTATTAAGAAAGAATTTAGAAAAGTATTAGATGATACTAAACTTGGTTTAAATTATGGTGAAGCTTTTTTAAGAATGTATAAGAGAACTGGTATTAATTGCGTTTTAGATATTAGTCATGCTTTTGCTTTATATACGATGATAGGTTCTGATTTAATTGAAATATTTGATTCTATAGAAGAAAAAGTAGTTGAAGAAGAAAAGTTTGCTATTCAAGTTAGGTCAGTTAATGTATTTAATAATTTCTTTAGAGGATTATTTTATGTATTACCAATACTTATTATTGTTTTAATGTTTATTATGAATGAAAATTACGCTAAATTATTCTTAGGTGCTAGAGGAGTAGTATTAATAATATTCTTAGTTATATTATTTATAACTTATGTAATTACTATTAATAAGATAGTAAGGAGATATAGTTATGATTATTAATAATAAGATGTATAAAAGAATAGATAAAAAGATTAGTTTAGCGAATTTAAAGATTAAGCCAATGGCTTATATTTATATTAGATTAATAGCTTCAGTTGGGGTTTTCTTGATGTTTTTGGTATCTAATAGATTAGGATATATATTTGGTCCTATTGCAGGAATTGTATTCTATTTATTATTTGAATACTTAACTTTAGATAGAAGTATTATTGATAGAATGGAGATACTAGAAAAAGATGCTTTAGAGTTCTTCCCGATATTTGTTGTTATTTATAAGAATGGTAAAAGTGTTAAGAACGCTATAGAGAAGTGTTTAGAAATAGTAAATAATGATTTAAGCAAAGAATTTCAATTAGTTTTAGATAATGTTAATTTAGGTAAAAGCTTAGATGAATCTTTACTAAATATGAATAAAAGAATTCCAAGTATTATGGTTAATAATATTATTACGGATTTAACTGAATCTAATAGATTAGGTAATAATATAAGCGACAGTATTAATTTGCAATTAGGTTTAATTAATGAGAAGAGAAAGAAGAATTATTTAACAGATTTACGAGTAATACCTTTTAGAATAACAATTGTATTTATTATATTTGTTTTATTGTTATTGGGTTTATTGGTTTTATTTAGTTTAATGTAATTTAAGGAGGTATAGTTATGGAAAAGAAGAGTATATTTATTACTGCTTTTATAACTATATTTCTTTTTTCTTTTGTATTCTTTTTAATATATGTTGTATATTGTTTTGCTTTCTTTGATAAGAATCAAGAGAATGAATACTTAAAGAATTTTAATAGTGGATCGTATGATTTTGTTTATGATAATCTAGTTGGTCAAGAAAATATTACAAAAGAAGAATATGATTATTCTGTTTCATTAATGTTTAAAAGAACGAAATTAAATGATATTCATCATAAATATTATAGTGATATGGATATAAATGATTTTATGGATACTTATTATTACGGCGGTTATGTTAATATGGACGATTTAGTATTAACATTCAATGGTAAGACGGATTTATTTAATCGAAGAAGTTTAAGATATCAAAAGATAAAAGTTAATACCATATCTGGAAATAATAGTGTGTTTGGAGTTATGAAAGATATTTATCTTTTAGTAGATTCTAATACCAAGTTATATGTTGATGATATAGAATGTGAAATGGCCAATAGAGGATGTTACTATAAGTATTTATTAGGTGGTTTACATACTATTATGTATGAAAAAGAAGATGCTAAGTATTTTGGGATTATTAATATTATTAAGGATAATCAAGAGATAAGTATTAATAATCTGGAAAATTTAGTTGTTGTTAAGGAAGACCAAGATAATGAATAGATAAAAATCTATTCATTTTTCTTTTATAACGAACAAATATATGCTAAAATAAATAATGAAGGTGAATAAGATGTTTAATTATATTAAAGGTATTGTTAGTTCTTATGGATCTAATTATATAAGTTTAGATAATAATGGTATTGGTTACTTAGTTTATGTACCTAATCCATATGTATATAGAGAAGGCGAAGAATATAAAGTATATATTTATAATCATGTTAGAGAAGAAGAATATACTTTATATGGATTTAGAAGTGAACAAGAAAGAGAGTTTTTCTTAAGACTTATTAATGTTAAAGGAGTAGGTCCTCGTTTAGCTTTACCAATTTTAGCTAGTCCAATAGATGCTGTATATGATGCTATTGAAAGAGAAAATATTCTTTATTTAACTAAGTTCCCTAAGGTTGGAGATAAGGTTGCTAGACAAATTATTTTGGATTTAAAAGGTAAATTAGTTAGAAATGATGATTTATTTACTAATGATGGTTTAGATGAATTAATGGAAGTATTAGAAAGTCTAGGTTATAAGAAAACTGATATTAAGAAAGTCCTTCCTAATGTTGACGCATCATTACCTGTAGAACAACAAGTTAAAGATGCTTTAAAATTATTAATGAGGTAATTATGAGGATTGGAATAGATATAGATGATACTGTTTCTAAAACTAACGAGAAATTAATTGAAGTAGCTTTAGAATATGATAAAAAGAGAGTTAAAGGTAAAGGATTTAAAGATCCTAATGCTTATTCTTTTATGGAAATGTTTTACTGGAATGTAATGGATGTTGATACTTTTTTAAAGACATTTAGATCAGGTAATTATTTCTTAGAATTAGAACCAAAAGAAGATGCTGCTTTATATATTAATAAGTTGTATGATGCTGGTAATGAAATATTCTTTATTACGAGAAGACAAAATACTCTTAAAATGAAAATGATGACTAAAAAGTGGTTAAAAAAGAATGGCTTTAAATACAATAAGGTGTTCTTTTATATAAAGGATAAAGGTAAATTTGGTTCTGAATTAGGATTAGATTATTTTATTGATAATGATGAAAAAAATGTGTATGATGCACAAGAATATAATATTAAGAGTTTTTTAATGGAAACTACTTATAATAAGAATGTTACTGATGTAGATAGAGTTTCTTCGTGGGAGGAATTCTATAATAAGATTAAATAAAGGAGATTATTTATGGGGAGAATAGTTGATGGAAATAAAATGAATGATTTAGATTCTTTTGACCAAAGTATTAGACCTTCATCTTTAGATGAATATGTTGGTCAAACAGATTTAAAAGAGAATTTAAGAGTATTCATTAAAGCGTGTAAGATGAGAGATGAGGTATTAGATCATGTATTACTTTATGGTCCTCCTGGATTAGGTAAAACTACTTTAGCTCATATTATTGCTCATGAGATGGGTACTAATATTAAGACTGCTTCTGGTCCTTCTATAGAGAAGAGTGGAGATTTAGCTGCTATTCTTTCTACTTTAGAACCAGGGGATGTATTGTTTATAGATGAAATTCATCGTATACCTAGGTATATTGAGGAAATATTATATCCAGCTATGGAAGATTTTGTCTTAGATATAGTTATTACTAATCAAGATGGATCTTCAAGGAATTTAAAAATCGATTTACCACCATTCACTTTAGTAGGTGCTACTACTAGAGCTGGTGATATATCAGCTCCTTTAAGAGATCGTTTTGGTATTACTAGCAAGTTAAATTATTATAGTGAAGATGAATTGTTTGATATTATTAATCGTACTAGTAGAGTCTTAAATATGCCTATTAGTGAAGAAGCTGCTAGAGAATTAGCTAAACGTAGTAGAAAGACTCCACGTATTGCTAATAGATTGTTTAAAAGAGTTAGAGATTTTGCTTTAGTATTTGAACAGGATAGCATTGATGAAGAAGTAACTAAAACAGCTTTAAATAGATTAAAAGTTGATGAAAATGGTTTAGATCAAGTAGATATTCAATACTTAGAAGCTTTAATTGAAAAGTTTAATGGAGGACCTGTTGGTGCTCAAACTGTTGCAACTAGTATTGGTGAAGAGGTTACAACAATTGAAGATGTTGTAGAACCTTATTTATTACAAGAAGGTTTTGTTAAAAGAACTCCTAGAGGTCGTATAGCAACGGAAAAAGCTTATAAACATTTAGGAATCGAAATGGATAATAAAAAGAGATAATTAATTATCTCTTTTTGTTTTCTCTAATCATCTCGATTAGTTTATTAGTAGCAAAACTATGAATAGAATCTTTTAAAGTAAACATTCCAAATGGAATAGGTTCTAGTTCTGGGCGTGTTTTTACGATTACGATATCACGATCTTGCATTTCTTGGTCAACATATTCTTTTGTTGCTAAACCAATACCAAATCCTATTTCAACGAAATCTTCTAATAGAGATGCACTAGCTATTTCTATTTTTGTTTCTATTTTTATATTATGTTTTTTACAGAATTCATCAAACTTTTCTCTAGTAGTTGATGGATACTTTTGAAAGATTAAATGATACCTATTAATGGTATTCAATGGTAATGCTATATCTCTAGTATCTAAGTATTTCCTTGATGATATGAAGCAAGGGTGTAGATCACCGATTTTTTCGAATTCTAGACCTTGTTCTTCTTTAGGTCTTTCTTTGGCAAATAGGATATCAATTTTTCCTTCTTTGATTCCATCTCGCATTATTTTAGAGGCATCAGTAAATAATTGAATAGCTATATTAGGGTATTCTTCGTGGAACTTCCTTAATATTGGTAAGAGGAAGACACGACATAGAGTAGTGGAAATTCCTACTCTAATAGTTCCTGTTTCTAACTTTTTAAAATTAGATAGTTCTAATTCTGCTGATTCAAAGCAAATCATTCCTTGTTTTATATGATTATATATTTTTTGACCGCTTTCTGTTAGTATTACACCTCGTTTAGTACGAATGAATAGTTGGCCACCTAATTCTTCTTCTAGAGTCTTTATTTGCTTTGTAACAGCAGGTTGAGAAATCATTAATTTATTTGCTGCTCTTGTTATATTTCCTTCTGTTGCAACTTCATAGAAGATTTTATATAGTTCAAAGTTTATATTCATATCATAACCTCCAGTTATCATAATAATAAAAAAAATGTATTTTTATTATAATTCATTCCGTTTTATAATTCAATGGTAAGAAGGTGATATCATGTTTAAAAATATGAATGGAACTAATTACGTTGAAGGAGTTCATTATGATTTAATTAAGCTTTCTTCTGGTAAATTAACTAAAGTTGGTTTTGAAGGAAGAAAGAATTTGGGTGGTAGAGTTGATATGCACATTCATAGTAATTCATCTGATGGTACATTGAATCCCGAAGAGATTATTAGATTAGCAATACTTAGTAATGTATCTACTTTTGCTATTACTGATCATGATACTTTATTAGGTACTAAGATGTTATTATCTACTGATGATAGAGGACTGGAAGTATATAGCGGAATTGAGTTATCTGCTCTTGTTAGAACTGGTAAAGAAAGAATTCATATATTAGGTTATGATTTTGATGTTAATGCTCAGGAAATCAACAAAGCGGTTGAATTTGTTGATAAATGTAGTGAATATAATTTTAAATTATATATTAAGTGTTTGGAAGAAGAGTTTCCTGAAATAGATATTCCTAAAGAAGATATTGAAGCAGTTTTAGAAGATAGAAGAAAAACTGGTAGAAATATTGGTAGAGTAGATATAGCAAATATTTTAATTAGACATGGTTATGCTAATGATCCTAAACATGAATACCCTGATACCTATACTCCTCAAGATATTGTTTTTGAAAAATATTTGAATCCGGTTAAATACCAAGTTCAAGAAGAAAAAATGGGTATTACAGAAGAGGAATGTATTAAAGCAATTAAAGAATCTGGAGGCTTGGTTAGTTTAGCTCATCCTTCTTCATTAGGATTAAATGACGATGAATTAGATGAGAGAATTAAGCATTACAAAGAATTAGGATTAGATGGTTTAGAAGTATATCATCCTAATAATAATCCTAGACAAAGGGCATTATATTACTCTTTAGCTAAAAAATATGGTTTATTAGTTTCTGGTGGTACTGATTATCATGGTTATGAAGTTAAACCAAATATTATTTTAGGACATGGTAAGAATGGTAATGTTGATATAAGAGAAAATGATATTAGTTTAGTTAAAGCATTAAGAAAAAGACGTTAGTTTTTTTCTTTTTTTATTGGTAAAAGGGTTTATTTGTGTTTTAAAATATGGTAAAATTAAGGAGAAACTTAGGAGGGTATAGTGTTATGGAAGGTTCGACTGGTAAATTTGATGTTGGAGAAGTTAAAAAGGAGTTAATATCTACGACACTAAGAGAAGTATATGATGCTTTAAAAGAAAGAGGCTACGATCCAATTAATCAGATTGTAGGATACTTAATTAGTGGTGATCCAGGTTACATTTCAAATTATAAAGAATCTAGAAATAAAATCTTGGATTTTGATCGTAGTGAAATCACAGCTTTAATTTTGGAGGAGTATTTAGGAAAATAATGAGATGTTTGGGTTTAGATTTAGGTACTAGAACTCTAGGTCTAGCTATTTCTGATAAATCAAACATGATCGCTTCTCCATATAAAGTGTTGCGCTGGGATGGAGAAGATTATAATATACTTTTTAAAGATTTAGACGTTATTATTAAAGATAATAATATTACAGATTTAGTTTTAGGATTACCTAAAAATATGAATAACACGCTAGGTTTCGCAGCTGAAAGAAGTATTAATTTTAAGGAAGCTTTAGAAAGTAGATATGAAATGGAAGTTCATTTAATTGATGAAAGATTATCTACTGTAGAAGCTACTAATTATTTACTTGACGCTGATGTTAGTCGAAAAAAGAGAAAAAAAGTAGTAGATGGTATTGCTGCTAGTATTATATTAGACACATATCTTAAAATGAAAGGAAATTAGTTATGGAAGAAAAAAAAGGAGTATTTACTATAGTAAATGACAAAGGTGAAGAAGTAGAATGCGAGATTCTTTTCACTTTTGATTCTGATGAAACTAAAAAGAGTTACATCGTATATACAGATAATACATTGGATGAAAGTGGTTCAACTAAGGTTTATGCATCTATTTATGATCCTACTGGTCAAAATCCTGCATTAACACCTATTGAAACAGAAAAAGAATGGTTAGTTATTGAAAACATTTTATCTTCAGTTCAAGAGAAAATTAATCAAGCACAAGGTGCTAACGAAGAATAATGAAAAAGAAATTATTGATTATAGTTATCGCTATATTTCTTTTTTTTGTATTAGCAGGAATTGGTTGTGTTGTTTATTATAATAATGGTTTAAAACCAGTGGATGCTAATAATAAAGAAGAAGTATTATTTGAAGTAAAAAAAGGAGTATATGGTTCTGGTTTAATTGATGCTTTATATGAAAAAGAATTAATTAAGAATAAGACTGTAGCTAGAATCTATTTAAAGTTTAATGGCAATTATGCACCATTAGCTGGTATTTATTCTTTGAATAAATCAATGACTTTAAAAGAAATCCTTGAGTACATTTCTAAGAGTGGTAATGCTATTGAAGATAGTGTTTCAGTTACTTTTATTGAAGGTAGAAGATTGACTGATTATGTTTCTCTTATCAGCAAAACATTTGGTTATTCTGAAGATGATATAATGGCAGTTTTAACTGATAACGAGTTTTTAACTGAACTTATTAATAAGTATTGGTTCTTGACTGAAGATATATTAAATGATAAATTATATTACGCACTTGAGGGATATCTATATCCTGATACTTATGCATTTAGAACAGATGCTAGTATAAAGGATATTGTTACTAAATTGCTAGATGAAATGGGCAAGAGATTAGATGGCTTAAAGAATGAAATTGAAGCTAGTAGTTATAGTGCTCATGAGATATTAACTATGGCAAGTATAGTTGAACTTGAGGGTGGTAATAGTGATGATAGATACGGGGTTGCTGGAGTATTCTATAATAGATTAAATTCAGGTATGAGTTTAGGTAGTGATGTTACTACTTATTATGGTGCTAGAGTAAAAATGTCTGAACGTGATTTATGGCAAAAGGAAATCGAAGAGGTTAATGGTTATAATACTAGACCTGCTGCTATGGCTGGTAAATTACCAATTGGACCTATTTGTAGTCCTAGTTTAAATTCTATTAAGGCATCTTTGGAACCTACTAAACATGATTATTACTATTTTGTTGCTGATAAGAACAAAAAGACTTACTTTAGTAAGACTTATCAGGAACATGTTAATACTATAAATAAACTTAAAAATGAAGGTTTATGGTATGAATACAAATAAGGTGATTAGATGAAAGAAAAAATATTAGAAATGGAACAGTATGCGCGAGATTATAATGTTCCTATTATTGAAAAAGATAGTATAGCTTTTATTATGAAGTTTATTAAAGCTAATGATATTCAAGAAGTACTTGAAATAGGTAGTGCAATTGGATATTCTGCAATACTTATGGCTTCTGTTAAAGATGATATAAAAATTACTACTATCGAAAGAGACAAGACTAGATATTTAGAGTGTTTAAAGAATATTAAAGAATGTGGTATGGAAAATAAAATTGATGTTGTTTTCCAAGATGCTTTAGAAATGAATCTATCTGGAGTTTCATATGACTTAATATTTATAGATGCTGCTAAAGGTCAATATACTAATTTCTTTGAAAAGTATAAATATTTCTTGAAACCTGGTGGAGTTATTATTACTGATAATTTAAAATTCCATGGACATGTAGGTAATAGAGAAAATATTGCTTCAAGAAATCTAAGACAATTAGTAGGTAAGATTGAAAACTATATCGACTATTTAAAAGATAATGAAGAATTTGAAACTAAATTTTATGATGTTGGAGACGGCTTATCTGTAAGCATCAGAAAAAATGATATCTAAAATATTATTATATGTAGATGATATAAAATATATCGAAGATTATAGAAAAGCTGGTATAGAAGCTTTTCTTTTTGCTTTAGATGGATATTGTGTTGGTTATAATACATATTCATTAGAAGAGATAAATAAAATTGATGTTTCAAATAAATATATATTATTAAATAGAGTATTAGATTGTAAGGATATAGATAAATTAAAAGAGTTATTACCTAAGTTTAATTGTAAGGGAATAGTTTATGAAGATATTGGTGTTTATAATTTAGTTAAAGAGTTAGGTTTAAATATGGAAATGATTTTTTATCAAAATCATTTTGGTACTAATGTTAGATCTATTAATTTCTGGTTAGATAGAGTAGATAGTGTATTTGTAAGTAATGAAATTACTTTTGATGAGATTAAAGAAATAGTAAACAAAGCGGAAAAATCTGTTGTTTTACATTTATATGGTTATAATCAAGTAATGTATTCTAGAAGATTATTATTATCTAATTGGAGTGAAGAATTTAAGATTCCTAAAAAGAATACTAATGTTATAGAAGATAAAGCTACGCATGTTAAGTTTAGAGCTATAGAGAATGAATATGGTACGGTAATGTATTCTGAAAACATTTTTAATGGCTCTAGATGCTTAAAATTAGATAATGTTAAATATTTCTATGTTAATCCAATGATGATTGAGCACGAGCGTGTTATGGCTTATTTAAATAATATTGATAGAGATATCAAAGATGGTGAAGATTATGGTTTCTTGGATAGAGAAACAATCTATAAGTTGAAGGAGAGAAAGTAATGGAAAGAATTGAATTATTAGCTCCTTCAGGAGATTTAGAAAGATTAAAAATAGCACTTTTATATGGCGCAGATGCTGTATATATTGGTGGTCAAGATTATAGTTTAAGAGCTAATGCATTAAACTTTAGTTTAGATGATATTAAAGAAGCATGTCTCTTTGCTCATAAGATGAAAAAGAGAGTTTATGTAACAGTAAATATTGTTTTTCATGATAAAGATTTAAAAGGATTAGAAGAATATTTAAAAGAACTAGATAAATGTGAAGTAGATGCGATTATTGTATCTGATGTTGTAGTTATGGATTTATGGAAGAAATTGAATCTTAAGATGGAATTACATGTTAGTACACAAGCGTCTAGTTTGAATTATGAAGCTGTTAAATTCTATAAAGATTTGGGTGCTACTAGGGTTGTTTTAGCTAGAGAAGCATCTAAGGAAGATATTAAACGTATTAAGGATGAAACTGGTGTAGAAATAGAATGCTTCGTTCATGGAGCGATGTGC
>JAFPMR010000278.1 GCA_017411235.1 Bacilli bacterium
AAGCTATGTTAGCATTCTTTTTCTTAATTAGTTCATTAGAATACTTTATATTTTCATATGTATTAGTAGATTTATTATCTACTAATATATTTTTTTTATTAATTCCTTGCTCTATTAAATAATTCTTAATAGCTTCACCTTCAGCTATCGGTTCATTTGATCCTTTACCACCTGAACCAATAAAGATTAAATCTTTACCTGTTTCTTCTAATTGCTTATTTCTAAATTCTAAAGCCTTATCTACTCTACCTTTAAGTAAAGGAGTTAATTTACCATCTTTTCTTACCTGACAACCTAATATAATCATATAATCTTTATTATATTTTAATTTCTTCCTTGTAGCTTTAATCGCAATAACTATTGTACTTATTAAGATACACTCTAAATAAGCAATACTTAAATATATTAAAGATTCTACAAAATTATATATATAAGGACCAGGTCCATTTAAATTAAAGATATTAACTTTTTGTGATTTTAATAATATTAAATACAATCTATCAGGTAATAAAGTTAAGACAATAATGAATATTCCTAAGAACAAACCTAATAGATTCTTCCAAGATTTGCCTTCTTTAATAATTAATCTTATATTACTAATTGTAACTAGTATAAAAGTAACTAATGCTACTGGTAATAAAACAATAGAAAGATATCCAGCTATACCAATTAAACCATCTACAGTTCCTAAAAAACCTCGATAATTAAAAATTGAAATAGTATTAATTATAGCAAAGAATGTTAAGAATATAATTATACCTAAATAAGCTACATTTCTATATTGATAGAGATTTTCTTTAACAACTTTTCGATATCTTTTTATTAAAATATACAAACTATAAATAATAACAATAGATATCGAAATAGGAATTATTTCATCACCCGTACATTTACCAAAGAAATTATCTTCTGTAACTATACCAGATTTATGAACATAGATAAATCTACCATATCCACCAGATGTATCATTACTTACATCAATAGTAGTATGTCCTTCTTTAAGACCTTTTACCGTAACTAAATATTTACCATCTATTTCCTTTTCATTAATAATCTCAACTATTTCTTCATCATCAACAGATGAACTATAATTAGTTCCTACAATATCAAACTTAATTGTATATTTATCGCCTCTTATAAAAATGACAGTTAATGTAATAATAGTTAATAAAAGTATTAAACATAATAATCTTTTAATATCTATACTCATTTATATCTTTCCTTTTTAATTCTAATCCTTTGTTCTTTTTCTTTTTTATACTTAAATGAATACCATCGTAATGAGGAGTATCTTCATCAATAAAATAACCAACATGATGAATTCCTCCAATATATACAAAATCAACTAATTCAAAACCATCTAATTCAACATATGCATTTAAGGCGTTTTTTAGATCTCCTCTAGTTAAGCGAATATGATTAGTTTCTTTATTTCCATTATTATCAATATGTTCAACTAGATAGAACTCCATATCTAAGTTACCATCTAAATTAACAATATTCTCAATCAAAGATATTCTATAACTCTTTCCTTCGCCAAAATATTTAAGTAAAGCTTGATCAACTTCTATTGGTGTTAGATTCCTCTCACTAATCTTCTCTTCTTCATCTTCTACTACAATACCATATAGTTCTTGATAAGAATTTTTTATTTCTTGTACATCCCAAGCTTTATTCAAAACATTATTAGTAAAACTAATAGCTTCTTCTAATGTTTTAAAACTTAATCTTAATAGTTTTTGACCATCGCTGTATATTTCTAACGGAATACAACGATTATTCATACTAAGATCTATACTTACATACCAATGCATCAATGAAGCTGATATTTCATTGTCTTTAATAAACCATCTTGTTTTACCGAATTCCTCCATGAGAATCCCCCATTTCAAAAATATTATAACATAAAAAAAGACTAGATAATCTAGCCTATTTTTGTTACTTCAAACCTTTAGTTGAAGTAACTTGTTCATAAAATCCACCTTGAGCATAATATAACTCATCATTTAAGAATTCGTTTTGACTAATATACTCCATATAAGATTTTAAATCTGTAACGTTAGCATAAGGAAAATTTAAAGATAATCCATGACTAGTTAAAGCTAAGAACTTTCTAGCTACAACACTATCATAGCCTAAAACTTCAGTAACGAAATAAGGTAATGTACCATAATCAGTACCTCTGTATAAAGTACGTGAGAATACATCATATGGAAATTCATCTCCAAATTCAATAGCATCTAATCTATCAAATTTTGCTCTTTGTACAACATTTGGTTCTGAAATACTGATATGTTTTAGTAATTCTTTAGGTAATGTAACTTTTGCTCTAGCTTCTTTTTCTCTTGTTGTAGCTTCCCATCTTTCTGAAAAACTTCCATCTAAATGATCATATTCATTTGGATATCCAAAGTCTGGAGCATTTTTTCCATAATCACATACAACATAACCGCATTTTTCTAATTCAGCAATAACAATTTCTGTATTAGGTAAAATACAAGTATGTCCATCTGGCATTATAAAGTTTAATGTTGATCCATATCTATAAACGACACCCATTGATAATAATGAGTTTTCGCTTAAAGCTCTATAATTTCCCTCTCCTAAATCTTCACAAGGTATATCACATACTCTAACTGCTAATCCTTGTAATTCAACTGGTAACTCTTGAATACCAATTGCTTTTGCACACATCTCGGCAAGTATTCTTCTTCTTTCATTGTATTCAGTATAAATCATAAAATAATTCCCCCTCTTTTATATGATTTATTTATGCGAAGCAAAAGAAAACAAGACTTCACATAAATGTGAAAGTCTTGTTCGATATTCAATATCCATTAGTTCCGGATTTACGTGTTGACGGAACTAAAACTAGGAACTACTCCCTCTCAGTAATATAAATATACCATATTTTAGGCTTTTTTTCAAATTTACCTAGCTAATGAATGATTCGAATTTTTTAATAAAATAATCTAAATCTTCCATTTTAGTTAAATGAGACATACTAATTCTAATTGTATTAGAAGCTAATTCTTCACTTCCAGTAATCGCCATAACTGACTTAGAAGGTGCACTACCTAAAGCACAAGCTGTAGTAGTAGATAAATATATTTCACTATCTTCTAATTTCTTTAATACTTCCTTAGTATCTTTACCTACTAAACTAATATTTAAAGTATTAGGGATTGATGTTTCAGGACTATTAATATGAATACAACTAATCTTCTTAAATTCTTCTCTTAATCTAGTATTTAATTTTTTAATATAATTACTTCTTTCATTTAGTTTACCAGTTGCTAACTCAAATGCTTTTCCTAAAGCAATAACATTTGCCGTTACTGGTGTTCCGCTTCTAAATATTGTAGTTGATTTACCACCATGTACTAATGGTGTCATTTTAGCATTACATCTATTTAGTAATACTCCAAAACCATTTAAACCAAAGAATTTATGGGGAGCAAAAGTAATAAAATCTACTCCATCATAATCAACATTTACTTTACCTATTGCTTGTGTAGCATCTGTATGGAATATACAATTGGGATATTTCTTAACTAATTTACTAATTTCTTTAATTGGTTGTACAGTACCTAGTTCTGAATCAACAGCACAGATACTAACAATGATTGTTTTATCATCTAATTCTGTTTCTAACTCTTTTAAATCTACAGTACCTTCTTTAGTTAAAGGAATAACACTAACATCATAACCATGACTAGCTAAATAATTACAAGGAGCTACAATACTAGAATGTTCCACAGCTGAAATAATAATTTTCTTACCCATACTTCTTCTCATTTCAGCAATACCTTTTAATACTAAATTATTTGATTCGGAAGATCCGCTAGTATAAATAACGCCTTTACTATCCATCTTAAAATATTTAGCAATACTTTCTGATACTTTATCTATTTCTTCTTTTGCTAACCTACCTAATGGATGACTACTATTAGGATTAGCAATATACTTTCTTGTAGCTTTAACAAATACATCTAATACTTCTTCATCAACTGGTGTATTTGCAGCATAATCTAAATAAACCATTTTTATTCCTCCTTAAAAATTTAACATTAACCAATTAGGTTTTACTAATAATAAAATACCTATAGCAATCATAATAATTGCACTAATTAAAGTACATAATTTATTATACTTATTAGTAATACCAGTAGCTTCTACTGTAATCATTGATATAGCAAATACTACCATATCATCTATCATGTAGAAGAAAATATAAATTAATAAAAATATAATTCTAGATATTCCCTTAATATTATTAATAGTTAATATCTCCGTAAATATTAATGGAAATCCTAAAGAACAAGCTAGTTCAATTAAATTAACTGAAACAGCTAATGTAATAATACCTAACATAGCTAAAAAGAAAGTTTTACTATTCATGATTTTCTTCATCTTTGTAACTAATTTCTTTCTCTTCTTACTATCTACAACTGTACATCCTGCTTCTTCTTTACGTATTTTAAAATACTTCCTCATATTTAAAATACCAGCTACTAAAATAAATAATGCTATAGCAATCTTCATCCATTTAATAGTAGCTATACCTAAAACAAAATTAATACCTAACATTGATAAGAAATACACTAAACCAGATACCAATAAGAATGTCATACCAAGTACCCAAGCTTTTTTACGATCTTTCATACCAAAGAACATATTAATTAAGAATAATAGTATCCACATTGCACAAGGATTAAAACCATCTATAAATCCTAGTACAACTGCCACTAAAGGAATAGATACCTTCTTCATATTAATATTACCTAAAATAGGAATTTTAATCTCATTAGGATTACTTTCTAACTCGGCATACTCTTTTATCTGATTTTCTATTAAAGATGCTGTAGTATCCGAATAACCATTAAAAGTCTTATCGCCAATAATAGTTAATGGTAAAGATTGATTACTTAATTTCATCTTACTAACTACTTGATCCATCAACTTAGAATTAGCTTCATCATAAGTAACTTCATACTTATAAACATTTAAATATTCACTATATTGATCTTCAATTTCTGAAAGCCATTTAATCTCTGCAGCACAATGTGAACAATCGGCACTATGAAATAAATATAAATTTACTTTTTCTTCTTTTTCTACACCAA
>JAFPMR010000279.1 GCA_017411235.1 Bacilli bacterium
AGGTGAACCAATACCAACACCTATACCAGAAAAATACTATAACATTGATACAATCTATCCTTTAGGATCATCAGATACAAGAAGTATTGATTCTCATGGAGGATTGGTATTAAAAAAAGTAAAAAAATAAAAATAATATGTTAAAATATAATTGTGTGAACATAAGAAAGGAAGTAATAATATGTTTAATTTAAAAGGAAGAGTTGCAGTTGTATCTGGAGCATCTAGTGGTTTAGGAAAACAAATGGCTAGAGCATTTGCAGAACAAGGTGCAGACTTAGCTATTCTAGCAAGAAGAGTTGATCGTCTAGAAGAGTTAAAAGTAGAACTAGAAAAATATGGAGTAAGAGTATTACCAGTAAAATGTGATGTTACACTTACTGAAGATATCGATAATGCTGCTAAAACAGTAGAATCTACATTTGGTAAAGTAGACATCTTAGTAAACTGTGCTGGATCATCTAAAGATAAAGGTGCTTTAGAAATGAACGATGAAGAATGGGATTTCACTATCGCAACAGATATGACATCAGTATTTAAAATGACTAGAGCATTTGGTAATATCATGAAGAAAAATCATTATGGAAGAGTAATTAATATCGCTTCTATGTATGGCATGGTAGGAAATACAGAAATACCTACAATAGCATATCATTCAAGTAAAGGTGGCGTAGTTAACTTTACTAGAGCAGCAGCTGCTGAACTAGCTAAAGAAGGAATAACAGTAAATGCTATTTGCCCTGGATATTTCTATACAGAATTAACTACTCAAGTATTAGATACAGATATGTTCCAAGAATTTGCTAAGACTCATGTACCAATGCAAAGATATGGAAAAGAAGGAGAACTTAATGCTGCTGCTATCTTCTTAGCATCAGATGAAGCAAGTTATGTTACAGGTGTAATCCTTCCAGTAGATGGCGGATATACTTGCGTATAATAGATTGGAGATAAAACATGGCATTAGATAGTTTTGGTGGATCATCTACTTTAGAACAAAGAGCAAGAAGAAATAATACAGATATCGATTTACAATGGATAAAAGAAAATGAAGTAAGAGAATATCCTTTTGATGATTCATTAACTCAAGGAAGAACTCCAAAAGAGATAGAAGAATTAGCGCTTAGCTCTAAGTATATGGCAGAAGAAGCACAAAAAAAACTTGATACAAATGCTGGATATATTAGATCCAAATATGGTGACCAGGCGTTTGAAGAAGCACAAGATAAAATCTCCGAATTGACAGCAAAAGGGGATGCGCTCATGGCTGAACTTGCACAACTACTTGGTGAAGACGAACCAACACGTTCAAGATAAGAGTAACATTTTCAATAATGATCTATTTAAAAAAGCCTTATGGCTTTTTTTCTTTGTTACAAAATGTTATAATCAAATTAGAGGTAGTGTATATGAAGGTAGTAGTGAAGAAAAGAAAAAGAAGACTTAAAAAAACAGGTATTCTATTTCTTGTTTTTGTTGCAACTTTATTAGTAGGAATCGTTTTTGGTAGTATAGGAATTTATAATAGTTTTGCTAAAAAAGAAACTAAAACAGAACAAAAACAAAATGACAATAAACAAGCTGAAGAAACAAAAAGACTTGAAGAAGAACAAAAAGCTAGACAACAAAAATATGATGATTGTA
Organism: Bacilli bacterium; assembly: GCA_017411235.1. The sequence goes on from JAFPMR010000279.1 coordinate 1,645, forward strand.
TGAATCAACCATATAAAATAGAAAGCCTAGACCAAGAATTTAATCAACTATTTGATAGTTATAAAAACTTAAATCTTGCTATATCATTTAGAGATATTAAGAATGACTATGTTTATTTCTTAAATGAGAATAAAGGATACTATTCCGGTTGTATTGTAAAACCATTCTCAGTTATATATTTAGTACAAAAAGCTAGAGCAGGGGAACTAAGTTTAAATGATACCCTAACATACATGCCAGAAGATAAACATCAATTTAGTGATTACACAGATCAACATAACTTCTATGATAAAATTCCTATCATTGATTTAATAAGATATATGTTTACTAATAGTGATAACTCAGCATATTTTATCATTATGAGAAGCTATGGCTCTCAAACATTTAATCAATACTTTAAAGAAAAATATGGTATAACACTACACTTTACTAATAGACATCCATTTGAAGCTAGTTATACAACAAAAACATCTGATCAATTATTACAATTATTATATGAATTATTACAAGTAGATGATGAAGCTACTAAAGTAATGAAAGAAGCATTATATAACGATATCGAAAACACCGTAAGTTTTGATGATATTAAGTTAATGCATAAATATGGTGAATATGATGTATGGCACAATGACACTGGTATCTATGAAGGGGATGGTAATAACCATCCATACTTAGTAAGTATCTTCACAACTAGAGCTTTAACAGATTATAAAACAATGATACCTAAAGTAAGTAAAGATCTATATACTATCTATAAAAAGAACATGGATAGTAAAGAAGCTTATTGTAAAACACAAATGGATAGTTAAAGACACATAAGTGTCTTTTTCTATTGTCAATAATTGTCAAAAGAATTCTCCTTTTTTGCCTTAAAAAGGGACTAGTATAAATTAATGTGTAAAAAGTACGCAAATGATATATATTTTTATAAAAAATAGATTTATAATTAAATTAAGTTTTTAATTATAAAGGTAGGTAGAGAATATGAAGGTAGGATTTGATAACGATAAGTATGTAAAAATACAAAGCGAAAAGATCAAAGAAAGATTTAAACTATTTGATAAGTTATATCTAGAAGTTGGCGGAAAACTATTTGATGATTCCCATGCAGCTAGAATACTTCCTGGTTTCAAAAATGATGTTAAAATCAGTATGTTCAAAGAACTAAAAGATGACCTAGAAATCATCTTCTGTATTAACGCTGGTGACATCGAAAAAAATAAAACTCGTGGCGAATATGGTATAACTTACGATGTTGAAGTACTAAAACTAATTAGAAATTCTAAACAGATGGGTTTCTCAGTTAATAGTGTTGTAATAACTCTATACAAGAATCAACCATCTGTAGATAAATTTATTAAAAAATTAAATCGTAATGGTATTAAAACATATATCCATACCTTTACTAAAGGTTATCCAACAGATGTAGATACAATTGTTTCTGAAGAAGGATATGGAGCTAATCCATATATTGAAACAACTAAGCCATTAATCTTAGTAAATGCTCCGGGACCTGGATCTGGTAAACTAGCAACATGTCTATCACAAATTTATCATGAAAATAAAAGAGGAAGAAATGCTGGATATGCTAAATTTGAAACATTCCCAGTATGGAACTTACCTTTAAAACATCCAGTAAATCTAGCTTATGAAGCAGCAACAGCTGATTTAAAAGATGTTAATATGATTGATCCATTCCATTTAGAAAAATATGGCGAAAAAGCTGTTAACTACAATCGTGACGTAGAAGCATTCCCAATTCTAAAGAACATCTTAAATCGTATTTCTGGTAAAGATATCTATTTTTCACCAACTGATATGGGTGTTAACATGGTTGGCTTCTGTATAACAGATGAAGAAGTAGTAGAAGAAGCTTCTAAAAAAGAAATTGTTAGAAGATACTACAACGAAAGAAATAACTACAAAATGGGTCTATGTGATGAAGATACTTATAAAAAGATAAAACTATTAATGAATGAACTAAATATTGATGAAACATATTTAGATGTCATAGAACCTGCCATTAAAAAAGCCAAAGAAAAAGGTGTACCAGTAATAGCTATGAAAGTAGGAAAGAAAATAATAACTGGTAAACAAACAGATTTATTAACACCAGCTGGTTCAGTAATCCTAAATGCTGTTAAACATTTAGGTAAAATGCCAGATGATTTATACTTGTTATCACCAACAGTACTAGAACCAATGTTAAAACTAAAGAAAGAATTAGGAACTGGCAACTTATTAACATTACCAGAAGTACTAACAGCACTTTCAATCTGTTCAGTAACTAATCCTATGGCAGCTACAGCTATGTCTTGTTTAACAAAACTAAAAGGCGCTGAAGCTCATGCAACATACATTGTAACTAATGGTGATAAGAGAGCTTTAAAAGAATTAAAGATCAATTTAACTTGTGAAAATGAGTTCTTAGAAGAAGAGGGTTTATAAAACTCTTCTTTTTTGTTATAATATCATTAGAAGAGAGGTTAGAGTATGCCAAAGAAAACAGAAAAAAAAGAAGGAAGACTATCCGAAGAAAAACAAAAAGGCCTAAAAACACTTAGTAAATTACTACAAATACTTGCAATCTTAGCTAAAGTTTGTTTATGGATTGGTTTAGTATTCTTAGTAATAATTGCCATTGCATTCCCATTGATTGCAGAAGATGTAACTATTTCTAGAGAAGAACTATCATACAGATCTCATAAGATTGAACTAAGAGAATCAGATGATAAGTTAGATATCTACTACAAAGACAAACAAATCGGAGAAATGGATGTATCAGAAAAAGAAATAGTATTTAAACTAATCGATGAAATCAACGAAAGAAAATTGATCTTCGTAATAGAAGTAGCAATGATTGTTGGAGTAGTATCAATAATCTTAGCAATCTACATTATGAGTTATGTTGCCAAACTATTTAAGAATATCAACGAACAAGTAACACCATTCATTGAAGAAAATGTTACTTTAATAAGAAAAATTGGTTACTTTATGATTGCTTCTTTAGTAGTTGGCATTATTGGTAGTGGAATAATAAGTGTTATTGCTATTAAATCACTTGACTTTAGTTATGACTTAGTTAGTATTGGTGAAATCTTAATGGTCTTCGCACTAGCATATATCTTTGAATACGGATGTTTATTACAAGAAGGAACAGAAGCAAAAGTATATGATGAACAATAAAAGTAGATATTTTATCTACTTTTTATTTTGTGCTATAATATTTTGGCGGAGGATTTATGAAACCAACAAAAAGAAGAAAAAACAAAAAGATATTGTTTGATGAAGATAACTACATAGAGAAGTACTACTATAAAAACGATAAAGTAGTAATACCAGTCTTATTAGAAAAAATATCTGATCTATATATGAAACATGATTTCAAACAAATGGAACTATCATATTCAGTAGCTGATTACATCGAAGAAATAGCATACATGGTTCCCGTTAATATCGACTTAGAAATCGAAATCCACTGTCCAAAAGTTAATATGGCAACTCAAAAACAAATAAAAGATGCAATTAAAAATAACTATGGTATGGAAATAGATGAGTTAGATTATGATAGAAATGTTAAGAATAAAAGATCACTTATCCTCTTTATAGTAGGAATAATCATCTTAGCATTATATATATTAGTAGAAAAATATGCCAATAGTACAATACTATCAGAATTATTTTGTATCTTCTGGTGGGTAGCTATTTGGAATGTAATAGAAATACAAACTCTAGAAAAAAGAGAATATAAAGATGAAAGACTTAACTATCAACAATTATATGAAGCAAAGATATCTTTTGTCTTTGATCAAAAAACAAACTAGTACTAGTTTGTTTCTTTTTTTTATATTATAATTTAGACAAGGATGATGAATATGAAAGAGTATTTTAAAAATAACAAAAGAAAAATAATAATCATAACTTTTGTACTAGTAATCTTTGCTGTTTTCCTAACAACTATATCAGTATATTTCAATAACAAAAACAACTATACAAGAGCTAAAAAAATAGAATATGTTGAAATAGGAAAAGTAGTAACCATAAAACCAAAAGGTACAATTCATATTGATGATGGTAAAAATAGTTCAATTAGATTTATAACCTATATTGATAATAGATGTCGTCCTGAATCTAACTGTGTATGGGAAGGTCAAATAGAATATACCTTCGAATATCAAAATTCTGATACAACTGAAAAATTCATCATTGGTTCAGTAAGAAACCAATCATTTAATATTGGTGATTATGTTGTCTATTATATAGATGGCAATACAGAAGAAGTAAAAATCATGGTAGGAGAGAAATAAAATGAGTTTATTAGGCAATATAATATGGTTAATATGTGGAGGATTCTTTAGTGGTCTTTCTTGGCTCTTCTCAGGTCTTATTTGGTGTATAAATATAATTGGTATACCTTATGGCAAACAATGCTTTAAATTCGCTAATTTAGCATTCACACCCTTTGGTAAAGATGTTAAATATGGTGGAGGAGCAATATCTACACTAGTAAATATAATTTGGTTAATCTTATTTGGTATACCAATGGCAATTGGTAATGCCATATCAGGTTTATTTCTATGTTGTACAATAATAGGTATTCCTTTCGGTTTACAATTCTTTAAATTAGCTAAACTATCTTTAATGCCATTTGGTGCCCAAATTGTAAACAAATAAAAAAGAAAAGCAAAACTTTTCTTTTTTTATGTTATAATAAACACCCACAAAGGAGGTGCTGAAATGGACAAAAAGAAAATGAAAAGAAAAATACTTGCTATTTCAGCATCTATTTTAATCTTAACTACCTACTATAATATTGATCATGTTTATCATCCATCTTATGAAATAATGGATGAAAATCCTTGCGGACCTTTTGGTTGTTATAGTTGTGGATATATTTATATAGGAGATAAAGAATATCTAAGTAGTTTAACTAATCTAACTGAAAACGATATCTTAGTAGAAGATCAAAGATTCTCTAGTGATCCAAATATGAAAATCTATTCTTCTTATCGTATAGATGATAAAGATTTAAGAAATGAAATCTTAGAAGTATTATGCCAATATGAAGAATGTTATCCATCACCATGGGATCGTACTATCGAATCTATGCGTTTAGAGTGGTTAATGCATAACATCTCTTATTTCTTTAACCATGAACAAAATAGAACAGGTGATGTTGACTTAAACAACGAAGAACAAGAATACTATGATGTTCCTGTACTAAATAAAATACTTAAATTATAAAAAGAACTCTTTCGAGTTCTTTTTATCTTGTTTTTGTTAATGTTTTTTCTTGATCTGTTTCTTGTTCTATCTCTTCTTCTTGAATATGTTCTGGATCATCACTATTTAAATCTTCGTAGTCAGCTTCACATCCATTAGCAAGATTAATAATTTTATAATAGTCTTCTAAAATATAAGGATATTCACCTTTAGTAGAAATAATATCTTGATGTTCTGGTCCAGGAATCAATACAAATTTACCATGTTCATCTACCTCAATTTTATATGAAGTATATTCATAATGACATAATCTAGTTTCTCCAGTTAATCTTGAATGATTAGGATCTCTAGTCCAACTATAGTGAGTTTGAGGAACGAAGATAAAAGTAACAAATGTAGATTTACCTGTACTATGAACAATAGGAATAGGCATTAGATAAGTATAAGCATAACGATATTCAATAAAGTCTTGATTTTGTTCTTGAGCATTTTGAATAGCTTCAATATTATCATCTATTTTTAAAAGATTTCTCTTATCTAAATAAGAATATAAATCTTTATCTTTAGAATCAACTAATGTATAATCCTCTGTTCTTTCATATCCCTCATAGCTTAGATATTCTTTATCAATATATCTTACATAACCAGAATCAGAAACATATCTATGAGCATGGTAATCTTTGACATCACAATCAGCTTTCTTACCACAACCAGAAGTAGTCATTAGAACTAATGATAAACCTCCCATAAGCATTAACTTTTTCCAATTGAATTTTAGATTTCTCATAAAACCACAACCTTTCCCTAGAGTCTAAAAAAAGACTCTTATATTTCTATAAAAGTCTTGTTCTTCTAAATAACCCAGGTAAAACCGGTTGTTGAGTTATTACAACATATGTTGGAACTACTCCCTCTTACATGTTGTAATTATACCATATTTTACACTTTTTTTCAAGATTGCAGCCCTCCAGAAGATTATTTGATATAATATAAATAGGATGGTCGATAACATGAAAAAGAAAAGAATATTAATAATCTTATTATTACTATTATTATTAGTAGGATGTAAAAAAAGACATGAAGATCAAGTAACCATAAGTGATCCTAATGTAGAATATAAATCTACTTATGATGGTAAATATGG
>JAFPMR010000027.1 GCA_017411235.1 Bacilli bacterium
GGTTTAGATTATCATTATGGTAAAGAAAATAGAGATAAACAAATAGAATTATTTGAAAGACAATTAGCTTTAGCAGAAAAGTTAGATAAACCAGTTATTATTCATAGTAGAGATGCTACTGAAGATACTATTAATTGTTTAAAGAAATTTAAAGTTAAAGGAACTATGCATAGTTTTAGTGGTAGTTATGAAACTGCAATGATCTATATTAAGATGGGTTTATTATTAGGTATTAATGGTGTAGTTACATTTAAAAATTGTAATTTAATAGAAGTAATAAAGAGAGTAGGAATAGAACATATTGTTTTAGAAACTGATTCACCTTATCTTACACCTGTACCTAATAGAGGAAAGAAAAATGATTCAAGTTATATAAATGATATAGTTGATTTTATTGCTTCTAATATGAATATTTCTAGAGAAGAAATAGGGGATATAACAAGTAAAAATGTGTCTAGGTGTTTTGACATCTAGTAGTGATGGTTATATAATAGATATCAATCTTTTGAGGTGAATTTTTTTATGAAAAAAAATGGTAACTGGATAAAGATGGGGTTTAAAATTTGTAAAATGACTATTTTAGGTTTAATTATAGTTGGTTGTATTTGGTTTTCTGCTTCTATAGATAAAGCTAAAGAAACTGAAAAGTTTAGTTTCAATAAATCATTAGGTGTTACTGCAAATGTAGTAAAAGAAAAGGAAGAAGAACCTAAACCAGTTGAGGAACCAAAGAAGACTGAAAAGAAAACTGTAAAAGAGAAGAATGATTATTCAGTTAAGATAAAGGAAGGAGCTCCTACTAGTGGAACTAAGCTTTCTGGTATATTAACTGGATATGGAGCAGACTGTCCTAAATGTGGTGGTACACTAGCTTGTAAATCTTCTTATAAAGTCAAAAATAATGGAGTAGTTACATATCCTGATCCTACATATGGAAATGTTAGAATTGTAGCTTCTTCTAAAAATCTAAAATGTGGAAGTATAGTTAAGTTTAATTTATCTAAGATATCTAGTGAACCAGTATATGCTATTGTATTAGATAGAGGAGTATTAGGTAATAACTTAGATTTATTAATGGCTTCAGAAGCTGAAGCTAATAAAAAGATAGGAAGAAATAATATTACTTATGAAGTAATTAGAGTGGGTTGGTAAAATGGGAGATTTCAAACATAAACATAGTTTAGGTCAAAACTTTTTAAAAGATAAAAATGTTTTAGCTAAGATTATAGATTCATGTGATGTAAAAGAAGATGATTTAGTTATTGAAATAGGTCCTGGTCAAGGAGCTTTAACTAAATTCTTAAAATTATATCACTGTAATTTAATGTGCTTTGAAATTGATGAAAGAGTTAAACCATTCTTAAGATTATATGAAGATGATAAAACACATATTATCTTTAAAGATATTATGGATGTTGATATCAAAGAAGAAATTAAAGATATTAAGTATAACAAATTGTATGTTATAGCAAATTTACCTTACTATATAACAACTCCTATCATTCAGAAAATGATTGATAGTAAATTAGATATAGAAGCTATGGTATTGATGGTACAAGATGAAGTAGCTAATAGATTAAGTGCTAATCCTAATACTAAGGATTATGGTATGATGACAGTTAACTTAAAGTATTATTATGATGTTGATAAGTTGTTTGTTGTTAACAGGAAGTCTTTTGAACCTATACCTAATGTAGATAGTGCAGTTATTAAACTATCTAAAAAAGATATGAATAAAGCAGATAATGAAGAACATTTCTTTAAACTAATAAAAGATAGTTTCATGATGAAAAGAAAGAATATTAGAAATAATCTAAAGAAGTATGATTTAGGTGTTGTGGAGTCTGTATTAAAGAAATATAATCTAGATCTTAATAGCAGAGCAGAAAACATTCCTTTAGATTGTTTTATAGAAATGTCTAATGAATTATATAAAAAACACTTTTAGTGTTTTTTTATGTTATAATTTTTTTAGAATAGAGGTTGGTTTTATGATTTGTGGTAGATGTGGAGGAAATGTCCCTGTAGGAGCTAATATATGTCCTAATTGTGGTGTTCAACTATTAGTTAATAATAATCAAGTGCCTATGCAACAGCCTTATTATGGTAATAATAATCAAGTACCTATGCAACAGCCTTATTATGGTAATAATACTAAGAATAGTAGTGCTTGGAAATGGATAATTGTATTCATTTTATTACTAATTGTTGTTGCTTTATTGTGTTTATTATTATTCTCTAGTAATAATGGTAAAAAGGAAAAAGCTGATGAAGGTACAGAAATTTCTTTAAATATTAATAAAGGTACTAGAACAATGATGATATATATCATTGGTTCTGATTTGGAATCTGATTATTCTGCTGCAACAGCTGATATTCAGGAAATGATGAGTTCTGGATTTGATAAAGAATCTATGAATATTTATATTTATACTGGCGGTTCAAAGAGATGGTCTAATTATGAGATTAGTCCCGATGAAAATGCAATTTATAAACTTACTTCAGATGGAATTGAGAAAGTTAAAACTATAGAAAAGAAGAGTATGGTTAAAGCTGATACTCTTACAGAGTTTATTGATTATGTATATGATGTTTCTAAAACAGATTTATATGATTTAATACTATGGGATCATGGTGGTGGACCAATAATTGGTTATGGTAAAGAACAATTATATGGTGATTCTCAGATGGTTTTATCAGAATTAAATAAAGCATTAAATAATACTAAATTAATGAAGAATACTAAGTTTGAGTTAATTGGATTTGATGCTTGTCTAATGGGATCTTTAGAAATTGCTAATGTTTTAAAAGAAGAAGCAAATTATATGGTAGCTTCTGAAGAAACAGAGCCTGGTGCTGGTTGGAATTATTTATCTTTAAAAGGTGTTAACTCTAGTACAACTTCTGAAGAATTAGGTAAAAAGATTGTTGATGGATATTATGATTACTATATGAAAACTAACGATTACTATGGTACATATGGTTATAATGTAACGTTTAATGTTTCTTTATCTTTACTAGATTTGAGAAAAGTTGATAGTGTAATTGAAGAAATTGATAAAGGATTTGAAAAACTATCTACAGATGTTTCTGTTACAGCCTTTAATAGACTTTCAAATAGTGCTAGTAAAGCTACTATTTATGGTTGCCAAGGAGATAATTGTTTCGATCAAGTTGATTTATATAATTTGATTGAAAGTTTGTCTTCTGATATTGAAAACGTAGATTCATTAAAGAAAGCAATTTCTAATCTTATTGTTTATCAAAAATCTAATATTAATGGAACTAATGGAGTTTCAATATTCTTCCCAGTTACTTTAAAAAGTATGCTAAATAGTATACTTCCAAAATATTCAAAAGTTAGTATTTCTAAAACATATACCAATTTCTTAACTAGATATGGTGGTATTACGGGAGGAGAAAGGTTTGTTAAATCATCTACTGCTACTTTAACACCTTCATTAAATAAAGACACTGTATCTGTTACATTACCTGATGATTTGGTATCCAACTATGCTAAAGGTGATTATTCTATATTTGTTGCTAATGAATATGGAGGGTATTTCCCTGTATATAGAGGTAAGAGTGTTAAGTTAGATGGTAATGTTCTTAGTGCTAAACCATTAGAGAAAGAATTAGTTATCACTGATAAGTATGGTAAACAACCTTCTTTTGCTACTTCTTTCGAATATCAATCAGATGATACATCTACTACATATGCTGTATTAGCTGAATTTGAAAACTCAGATTTATCTAATTTTAAAATCGAAATTGCTTGGTTCTATGTTAAATTTGAAAAAGGCAAAGAAGTAGGAGAAATTATTGATATTAAACCATTTGAAACAGCTGATGAGGTCGCTGCTAAGAAAACATATAATCTTAATGATTGGACACATATCATGAGTATCAGTAAGTCATTCCAATTAGAAGATAAAGATGGTAACGCTTTATCTACTTGGCCAACTGATGATGGGGTTTATGGTTATGAATATGACTTGAAGAAAGATGGTTTTCAATTTAGATTAAAAGAATTTGATAAGAAGAAAAAATACTACTATGTATTTAGAGTAGTAGATACTCAAGGAAATGTTCATGCTTTCAAAAAAATCGAATTAAAATAAAGGGATTAACGTCTCTTTATTTTTTTAGATACAATTAAATAAATATTGCAATATTTTTCTTTTTGCTTTACAATTAAATTAGTAAACTTGGGAGGAGTGTTGTACATGAAGATTACAAAGGTAGTCCTTAGAAATAAGGAAAAAGAAGATTCACGTATGAAAGCAATTGCTACTGTTACTTTGGATGAAGCATTTGTTGTAACTGGAATTAGATTAATTCAAGGTGACGATAAGATGTTCATTGCAATGCCTAGTAGAAAAGTATCTGAGGGAGTTTATGATGATATTGCTCATCCAGTAAACAAAGAAACTCGTCAGATGTTTGAAGACGCAATTTTTAAAGCATATGAAGAATTACAAAAATCTGATGAAGAAGTTGTAAAATTAGAATTCTAAAAACTCAAGAAATTGAGTTTTTTTATTTGTTTAATTGGTGTAAAGCGACTTTTGGTTTTCCTTAAATATCCTAGTAAACTGTGATATATTTTAATTAATAAGGAGAGGTTGTTCATGGGAGCTAAGGATAAGGTATTACAAAAGAAATACAAATCCGAATGGAAACAATTAGTGTTTCTTCTTTTTGCTGTGATAGTATTCTTAGTTGTTCTTGTAAGTACAGTCTTTAATGATGTAGTTCAAATCTATAACAATAAACGTCAAACTGAAGAGTTAGAAGTTAGATATAATGAATTACTAGAAGAAGAAGCATCTCTTACTAGTGAAGTAAGTAAATTACAAGACCCAGATTATCAAGCTAGATTCGCTAGAGAAAAGTATTTGTATACTAAGGAAGGCGAAAAGATACTAACTATTATTGATAAAACAAATAATTAGGAGGATCCTTATGAAAAAAGTATACATAGTATTAACCTATACTGGAACTATACTTTCTAGAATTGTTAAACTATATACTAGAAAAGAATATTCACATGTTTCTATTTCTTTAGACGAAAATCTAGAAAATATGTATAGTTTTGGTAGAGAAAATCCATATTTAATTTTACCAGCTGGTTTTGTACACGAAGGTGTAGATGTAGGTACTTTTAAAAGATTTAAGAAAACTAAAACTGCTATTTATTCCTTACAAGTAAGTGATGAACAGTATGAAAAATTAAAACAAGAAATTGATAAGTTTAATAAAGATAAAGAAAACTATGATTTTAACATCATGGGTTTATTTACTGCAATGTTTAGATGGAAATTAAAAAGAGAAAAGAAACTGTACTGTGCAGAGTTTGTTAAAGTAGTACTAGATGATGCTGGAGTAGAGACCAATCTACCTAACTGTGTACGACCAGATGACTTTAAGTATATTGAAGGATTAAAACTGGTATACACTGGTAAGTTACAAAATTATAGAATATAAGAAATTATATTCTTTTTTTATGATATAATTATTTGTAGGTAGAGTGATTAATATGAAAAAAGGATATGTAAGGTTAGCTTCGCCTGAAATACAAACAGATAGTATTGTAGATGGTGAAGGAATAAGAAGTGTAATTTGGTTTCAAGGATGTCCACATCATTGTAAGGAATGTCATAATCCTGAAACATGGCCATTTAGAGATGGATATGAAGTAAAGATAGATGATTTAAAACAACAA
>JAFPMR010000280.1 GCA_017411235.1 Bacilli bacterium
AAACAATTACCTAAATTTTCTGATAATAGTATATATAATTATAAGTTTTCAAGAATGGAATATTTTGAAGATGTTATACTTAATAGTCAAAAATATGCACAACCTACTAAAAAAATTCTCTTAGGTGTAAATGTTTTAATTAATTCTAAATCAAAACAATATACTACTACTGGAGAAAAAATTGAAGGTTGTCTTGTAAGAAGTGATAGTACTATATTTGCACTTGAAAACTTTAGAACTTGTGTAAATATTTATAAAAATCCTGAAAATTTGGAGTATCAACCTGCTTTTAATTATACTGATACTACAGGATTTTTTGATTCATTTAAAACAGTAACATCTAAATCTGCTGGTAGACAGAGATTATTATTAGATAATATAGTAGTTAAAAATGGTATGTTATGGATAGTAGATGAAGATGGTACACAACATAATATGTATGAGTTTCTTGATATGCCACAAAATAAGAGATTATCTTGTTTAAGTGAATCTCCATTTTGTAATAATGACAAACCTAAAAGAATAATGATGAACGCAAAAATGACTGCTCAAAGTGTTACATTAAAAGATGAAATGGATTCATTAACACATAGAATTACTGCTAGAGTAGGATTTACTGATTTGGAAGGATATACTTCTGCTGATAGTATTGCTATATCTGAAAGTTTTGCAAAAAGATTAACTACTTATGATGAAGCTATTTTATATTTAGATAAAGCATCAAATGTATATAAATTAATTACTAAAAAGAAAGTAAAGTTTGATTTATATACATTAAAACAAATCTTTCCAGAAAGAAATGATGCAATATTATTAAGTTATCAAAATGTACATATTAGTAAAATAGATGATGTTGATAAGAAATATGCAAGAGTATTTTTAGCTTGGGAAATTCCATTTAGATTAGGAGATAAAATAACTAATCTTCACGGAGCTAAAGGTACTGTTGGTTTTATACTTCCAGATAAAGAAATGCCTAAACTTACTAAAAAAGTAGGTAATATGAAAGCTGGACCACTTGATATAATTATAAGTGGATATTCAACTATTCGTAGAGGTTCATTAGGACAAATCTTTGAGGCTTGGGCTTTAGCTAGTGGAATTGATTATGAAGGTCACGATTATATTGCTGAAATGATGGAAAAATATAGTTCTCAAATGAAAACCTATAGTAAAAATTCTATTGTAGAATATAAGGGTGAAAAGAAAGTTATTCCAGTAGGAATAAATTATATTATGAGATTATATCATCACGCTTCATCACATATTTCAATATCATCTGCTAATACAGCTTTCCAAAAGACACTTAAATTTGGTGAAATGGAAAAATTAAATCTTGTAGCAAATGATTGTCCTAATATTTTATTAGAATTAGGTATTAGAAGTATTAAAAAATATATTGGTTCTCATAAGTTAGTAGATGAAATGGAAAGAACTAGAGAACTTCCTGATAGAAAAGATTTAAATATATCTTTACAGTTTATTGAAATATTAAAATCTATGGGATATGAAATGAAGATTGATAAAATCAATAAACCAACTTATGATAATATGGATGAAGTAGACTTAAATAATGTAAATTCATTATTTAATACAAAAGGAGTTGAAGAAGATGATAATTCAGATACAACCAATTAAAATTAAAGAAGATAGTAGAAATGAAGTTACATCTGCAAAAGTCTTTAGAGATAGAAAAATTATGGATGAAAATGGTGAGTTTCTATTTAATGATGAAGGTATTTTTTCTGAAAAGATTTTTGGTAAATTCGGTAGTTGTAAATGTGGTAAAACTAAAAAAACTAATCGAATTTGTCCAGAATGTGGTTGTAGAGTATTAAGTAAAAAGCATATTCCTGATTTTTATATTAAGTTTGATTTTGATTTACCTAATAGATTTATTGATTATGGTACATATAATAAAAATGTTATTGAAAGTCTTTTATATTATAAAGGATTTTTATATGATGGAGTATTTATTGAATTTAATCTAAAAGATATGGATTTAACTAAATATCCTGATAAATCTAAAATTAAGATTGGAAAAGAAGCTATATTAAGTTTAGGAGTATCAGAAGATTGGTATAATCATAATGTCCATAGATTAATAAGTATTCCACATACATCTTATAGACAAATCACACATACTAAAAAAGATTATTTTTTAGGTGACTTAAATACAATATATATTGATATGATTAAAAATAATCTTAAATATAAGGAATATGTTAAAAATAATTCAATTACTTTATATAATGAATTAAATATCAAATATGTAGTATGTGCTAAATTAGAAGATTTATATAAAAATCTATTTGGAATATTATCCAAAAATCATAAAAATATTATTGATAGAGAATTAAGAGGACAGCCAGAAACTGGTATGGTTCGTGCTGTTATGACTAATAATTTTAGTCTTGATGAAGATACTCTTGTTATAGGAAAATATTTTATTCCTACATTATATCCTTATTTATATAATAAATATTCAGATGAATTAGGAAATATTGATGTAGCTGGATTAAATAAAGAATTAATAGATGAAGAATATCTTGTATTATTTAATAGACAGCCTACAATCGGTGCAAAGTCTATTATTGCTATGAAGCCAATTTTTTCAGATAAAGATGCTGAACAATTTGTTATTCAAGCAAATCCTATTGTATATGATGGACTTGCTGCTGATGTTGATGGTGATTCTCTTAATGTAATTGCATTATATACAAAAGCTGCTTGTGAAGAAGCAAAGAAATTATTAGCAAGTAATAATTATATTGAGGGTTCTAATATGTCAATCCGTAATGGATTATTAGAAGAATTTAATTATATCAAGGAGAATACTATTGATGGATAATGAAAATAAAAAGAAACCTACTACAAATAAGAAAAAATCTGATAGTAAATTTACTAAAGGTGATGGTATTTTCTTTATTATAATATGTATAGGACTTATTATTTTTACAATTATATTAGTACATAAAAATGCATCTAAAAGAACATTTGAAACTTCTTTTGGAGAAAATACTTATTCTACAATTACTTTAAAAAATGATAAAGATATTCAAGTAGATGTATATGTAGATAAAGAACAAATATCTTCACAAAAAGGAGAATATCAAAAAGGTACAGAAACAGATGCTTATATGGTAGATATTGATGATGATAATATTCAAATGAATATTGATGATGATACTTTAACACTTATTTATGATGATAATACATCAGTAACCTATAAGGAGAAAAAGTAATGGATGATTTTAGAAATAAATATAATCAAGAATATTATGAATTAGGTTCTAAAATGTTTACAAACTGTAATATTCCTACAGTATATGATTTTGTAGATGCTTTTGTTAATAAAAAAGATGCAGCTATGAAAAAGATAACAAAAATTACTGATTTTACTGGTAATCATAAAGATATAATCAATTCGGTTAATAGAAGAAATGATATGTATTCTGATGCTGAATCTGATAAATTTATGCAATCAGTTATTGCTTCTCACGTTACTGATATTACTGAATCAGGATATTTTTATAAAAAACTAATTAGTAGTTGTGATGATATGACTATTGAAATTGATGATTGTGGAAGTGATGGATATGAAATGCAATTACCTATTGATGAAAATACTTTTAATTATAAAGTAAGAAATCATTGGATAATGGAATTAAATAAATATATTGAAGATTATAATGAATTACCTACATCTGGAACAATTCATATAAGAAATTTCCTTACTTGTAAACACGGAAATCGTCATTTTTGTGCTAAATGTGCAGGAATATTTAGACGGTCATATTCTACTAATTTTGTACCTAAAAATATTGGAGCATATTCTACTCTAATGATTACTGAACACGCCACACAGGGTGCATTAGACGCTATGAATAAAGAGGGTGGAGAAAGTATTAATGTATTACTAGAACAACATATTAATTGTAAAACACTTGAAGAAGGAAAAGAAATAATTAAAGAAATTATTGATACAATTGGTAATGTTGGTGTTGAAAGTAGATTTTATGAAATTGCTCTTTTATCAAGATGGAGAAATAATAAATTTATCAGTATGGAATATTCATTTTTAAATCAAAATGATTTATTAGGTGCATTTATATATAAATCAAATCCTAAAAATTTTAATAAATTATTATTAAATGAAGAACCATTTAAGGCTGATTCAATGAAAACAAAAATAGCTTTTGATATGTATGATGATGAAGATTAAAAGGGGAAATATTATATGGATATAACTAATTCAATTATTACAGAAGATGGAAAAGATTATTTAACAACATATATAGGCAAAATAAATAATTCAACAGTAGATGCAAATGCTTTATTTACTGATTTACAAGACTTATTAGATATAATTATTAAAAAATATAATAATAAACATAAAACAAAAAATACATATATAGCAAAAGGTTATGGTGCAAATCTTCAATCATTATTAAATAGATATAGTGGAGATTATTTTTCTCCATCATTTATGAAAGGGTATCAAATAAATCCAGCATTAAATCTTATGCAGAATTTTTTTACTGAACAAGCCAATGATGCAACTGCTATTGGTAATACATTTCACGCAATAATGGAAGATTATTATAATTTAGATAAAGAACAAAGAAGTAGAGATAAACTTTGGGAAATTAAGAAAAATCATTTATTAGATGGACAAGATGAAACTATTTTAGATGAATATATATTAGGTTATATAAATTCAAAAGATTATTTACATCCACGAACTCCTTTAGATGATACTCAATTAGATTGTGTTACTGAACATAGTGGTAGAATAAATAATTTATATGTTAAATCTATTGGATATACTATTCCTTGTGCAGTTTCTTATGTAGCTGATAGAATTGATTATAGAAAGGAAGGTACAGTTATATTAGATTATAAGACTGGACATCCTACAGAAGAAGCAGCTACTTTTGATGGATATTTAGGTTCTATGTTACTATATAAATGGGCTATGGAACAAGAATTAAATACTACTATTGATAAGGGTTTTCTAATATGTCCAGGAAATAAGAAACCTTATATAGAATTAGATTATTCTATAGAAAATGAAAAATTATTAGCTGAACAAATTGAATTATTTTATAGAAACTTTATGAAAGATAAAAGAAGTAGAATATATACATTTACTAATGAAGGATATTTTACTACAGATGATGCTAAAAAATATCAAGAAACTATGAATGATAATCTTATTTGGTATGCTAAACTTCCTATAAAAGTATATATTGGAGAACATAGTGATTCTGTATTTTAAGGAAAGTGAGTATATGTATGAACAACAACGAAAATTAAGTATTCAATTAGTTCCATCTACTTGTTGGTATTCTAATTTAAGAAGTATTTTACCTAATTGGTCGGAAATATCTTATTTAGTAAGAAAACTTTGTAAATGTGATATTTGTGGTAAAACAGGAGAATTAAAAGATTTTGATGCTCACGAAGTATGGAAATATGAAAATAATATACAATCATTAGATAAAATAATATGTGTTTGTAAAGATTGTCACGCTTGTATTCATATGGGGCATACTTTAATCGAAGGAGATAGTGAAAAAGCTAGACAACATTATATGAGAGTTAATAATTTATCATTAGAAGAATGTGAAAATGATATTGAAGATGCTTTTGAACTTTGGGAAACTAGGTCACAATTAGATTGGTTTATAGATGAAACAAAATTAATAAAACAAATAGAAGAAACATATAATATTTCTTGTGATTTATCAAAACCCATAGATAATAAATATTATGCTAATATTCCATATAATTTAAAAGAAAAAGCTAAATCCTTTGGAGCAAAATGGGATAATAATAGAAAATTATGGTATTTTACGAGTGAGATAAATAGAGAGAAATGGTATGAACAATTTGAATGATGATACAACAAAACTATATATATATGAATTAATTAAACC
>JAFPMR010000281.1 GCA_017411235.1 Bacilli bacterium
ATTTTATAGATAAAAAAATAGTTGTTAGTGGATGGATACAGAATATTAGAGATCATGGTGGAGTTTTATTTTTAGATTTAAGAGATTCTACTGGTATTTTACAAACAGTATCAAATGATGATAATATGTTTAAAGGTCTTGCTAAAGAATCAGTTATTAGACTTGAAGGTACCATTAGAAAAAGAAGTGAAGAAACATATAATGATAAAATTAAAACTGGTGAAGTTGAGCTTTTAGTAAGTAATATAGAAGTATTATCTTCCTCATTACATGAACTTCCATTTGAAATAATATCAAGTAAGCAAGTAAGTGAAGATGTAAGACTTAAATATAGATATTTAGATATGAGGAATGATAAAGTAAAAGATAATATATTACTTAGAAGTAAACTTTTGCATTTCTTAAGAAATAAAATGCATGACTTAAAATTTACTGAAGTAGAAACACCAATATTAACAGCTTCTTCTCCAGAAGGAGCAAGGGATTTTGTTGTTCCATCAAGAAAATATAAAGGTAAATTTTATGCTCTTCCACAAGCACCACAAATATATAAAGAATTATTAATGGTTGGAGGAATTGATAAATACTTTCAAATCGCCCCATGCTTTAGAGATGAAGACTCTAGAAAAGATAGAACTTTAGAATTTTATCAATTAGATTTAGAAATGAGTTTTGTTAGAGAAGAAGATGTACTTTCATTAGGAGAAAAAATATTTTATGATGTTTTTTCAAAATATAGTGATAAGGTAGTTAGTAAAATTCCATTTAAAAGACTTACTTATGAAGAAAGTATGGAATTATATGGTACTGATAAACCAGATTTAAGGAACCCACTTATAATTGAAGATATCGGCGAAATATTAAAAAACACTTCATTTGGACCTTTCAAAAATGCTACAATAAAAGCAATTAATGTTGATGAAATTGGTGATAAGCCAAACTCTTGGTTTAATGAAATAGTTGATTATGCTTCTTCTATTGGAATGCCAGGAATAGGTTATTTAACATTAAACAGTGATGGTACATTTAAGGGACCTATTGATAAATTTTTGACTGATAAAGAAAGAAAAGATATTATAAGTACTCTTAAAATGAAAAATAATTCAGTAGTATTCTTTATCGCTAATAAAAATAAAAAGGTTGCTCAAAAGTTTGCGGGGTTAATTAGAACTGAGTTAGGAAAAAAATTAGATTTAATTGATAAAAATAAAATTGAAATGTGTATAATAAAAGATTTTCCATTATTTGAATATAATGATGAAAAAAGAAAATATGAATTTTGTCACAATCCATTTAGTAAACCACAAGAAGAAACTGAATATACTAAAGAAAATATGAGTAACATTCTTGCATATCAATATGACTTTGTATGCAATGGTAATGAGATGGCATCTGGTGCTGTTAGAAATAGTGATTTAGATTCATTAACAAAAGGTTTTGAAGCAGTAGGATATACAAAAGAAGAAGTAGAAAATAAATTTCAAAGTATGTTTACTGCATTTAAATATGGTGTTCCACCACATGCTGGAATGGCAATTGGAATAGATAGACTTCTAATGATTATTAAAGATGAAGATAACCTAAGAGAAGTACAAGCTTTTCCTGTTAGTTCTAGTGGTATAGATTATATGATGGGAAGCCCTAGTACACTTGATAAAAGTCAACTTGATGAACTTGGAATTGTTTTTAGGAGGGATGTAAATGAGTAATTTTACAAAAGAAAAAATTGATAAGTATGCAGATGATTTACTTATAGGTTTAACAGAAGAAGAAAGAACAATGATACAAGAGGAATTTGATTTAATTGAAAAAAATATGGATTTAATTAATAAGATTCCAAATATCAAAGATGTAGAACCTCAAAGTTTTCCTTTTGAAATGGAAGTAACGGATTTAAGAAGTGATGAAAAAGAAATGGAAACAATAGATATAGATACACTTCTTAGTAATTGTGATCAAACAGAAGGAAGAGAAGTAGAAGTTCCAAAGGTGGTGGGATAATGAATAAAGGTATAGTTGAACTACATAATGAATTAAAAAGTAAAAAAACAACAAGTGAAGAATTAGTTAAAGAATCTTTAAAATTAGCTCATGATTGCCAAAATGAAACAAATTCTTTTGTTACTATACTAGATGATGCTGTAGGAAGTGAAGTAACAGATGATTTGTTAAGTGGAATTCCTTATGGTATCAAAGATATATTTTCAACAAAAGGAATTTTATCTACAGGTAGTAGTAATACACTAAAAGATTATGTTCCATTCTTTGATGCTACATGTGTTAAAAATTTAAAAGAACATGGTGCAGTTGCAGTAGGTAAAACAGTACTTGATGAACTTGGTATGGGTGGTACTGGAACTACAGGACATACAGGAATTGTTAAAAACCCATGGGATACAAGTAGAATGTGTGCTGGTTCTTCTGCAGGTAGTGCAGCAAGCGTTGCTTATGGTGTTTATCCATATGCTCTTGGAAGTGATACAGGAGACTCAATTAGAAAACCAGCTGCATATTGTGGAATAGTTGGATATAAACCTACATATGGTATGATTTCAAGATATGGAATGTTTCAATTTGCTTCATCTTTAGATACTGTTGGTGTTTTATCAAGAAGTGTAGAAGATGCTGCAATAGTTGTAGATGGAATGAAAGGTATAGATGAAAATGATATGACTTCTTGGGATAGTAGTGATATTCATCTATATGAATCATTGAAGAAAGTTAAAAATAAAAAATTATTTTATATTAAAGAAGTATGTGATATAGAAAACTATGAAAACCCAAGTGAAGAATTAATACATCACTTAGAAAACTTTAAAGAAACAGTCAAAAAGTGTGAAAGTCTTGGATTTAGTGTAGAAGGGATAAGTATTGATAAAACATTATTAAATGCTCTTCCATCAGTGTATGTTGTTATATCTTGTGCAGAAGCAACAAGTAATATGTCAAATCTAACTGGAATATCTTTTGGTCCAAGAGGTAATGGAGATAGTCCAAAAGAAATAATGAAAAATCATAGAACTGTAGGATTTAGTCCTCTTATTAAAAGAAGATTCGTAATAGGTTCTTATGTGCTTCAAAGTGAAAACCAAGACAAATATTTTAACAATGCTAAAAGAGTAAGAAGATTAATAGTTGATAAAATGAATGAATTATTTGAAAAATTTGACGCTATGATTGCTCCAGTTGGAATTGGTCCTGCTAAATATTTAGACAATAGTAAGAATATGTTAAGTGAAGATACTGCTGTATTAGATGAATTATTACAAATAGGTAACTATGGAGGATACCCTTCAATAACAATACCAAATGGATTTGTAACTTCTCTTCCAGTAGGAGTAAACATTACAGGTAAAGTTAAAGATGATCAAAATGTACTTAACATTGCTTATACCTTAGAGAGTAGTATGAATTATAAAAATCAATTAGCAAGGAGGGAAAAATAATGGCATATAAAGCAGTAATAGGACTTGAGTTTCACTGTGAAATGAAGTCTCATACAAAAGTTTTTTCACCTTCAATTAATGGATACTCAAAACTCGCTAATGAATATGTTAGTCCTATAGATATGGCTTTTCCTGGAACACTTCCAGTTGTTAATAAAACATGTGTAAGAAAAGCTATTGAAATGGCAATGATATTAAATTGTAAAATACCAGAATATATGGAATTTGATAGAAAAAATTATTTCTATCCTGATTTACCAAAAGGATATCAAATAACTCAGTTTTATAATCCAGTAGGTGTAAATGGTAAAATTACAATAGATGTAAATGGTAAAAGTAAAGAAGTATTAATTCATGATATACATCTAGAAGAAGATGCTGCTTCTTTAGACCATTATTATAATACATCCACAATTGATTATAATAGAGCCGGTGTTCCATTATTAGAATTAGTAACAGAACCATGTTTACATTCCGCTGATGAAGCATTAGCATTCTTAGAACATGTAAGAAGTATATATCAATATACTGATATTTCTGATTGTGATACTAAAAAAGGTCAAATTAGAGCTGATGTAAATGTGTCAATAATGGATGAAGATGCAAGTGAATTTGGTACTAAAGTTGAAGTTAAAAATGTAAATAGTTTTGATGCTATTAGACAAACTATAGAGTATGAAATTGAAAGACAAAGTAGGCTTAAGGATGAAGGAAGATATGATGAAGTTGTACAAGAAACAAGAAGATGGGATGATGAAACATGTACGACTATTCATATGAGAAGTAAAGCAGATGCAATTGATTATAAATATTTTAGAGAACCAAATATTCCAAGATTTAAAATCACTGAGGAATTAAAGGAAGATATAAGAAAAAATATTCCAGAACTTGCACAAGAAAGATATCAAAAATATATTACAAAATATGGACTTAGTGAATATGATGCAGGTGTGCTTGTTAAATCTAAAAAAGTATCTGATTATTTTGAAGAATGTTTAAGTCTTGGAACTGATGCTAAAAGTGCTTGTAATTGGATAACAACAAGAGTACTAGCGGAAGTTAATAAGTCTGAAGAAACAACAATAGATCAAGTATTTGTAAGACCAAGTATGATACATGAATTAGTTAAATTAATAGAAGATAAAAAAA
>JAFPMR010000028.1 GCA_017411235.1 Bacilli bacterium
ATTCAGTTTTATTACGTTGATTTACAGTTTTATATACACAATCATCTTCTTTAGAATTAAGTAAACATTTAGCTACCATAAAATCTTTTATAGAAGTAATATATGTATCATTTATTATATTACTAATAGTATCTCCATTTAAAAAATCATATAAACACAACATTTTATATATAGTAGTATATTCATTCTTTGTTAAATGATATTTCAAGTCTGTCAATAACTTTCTATTAGTATATACATCTCTTAATAATTCAAAGATTTTAGCATTATTTACATATTTATCAAATAAATTATCCAAATCAAATAATACAGGAACATCTGGAAGATTAAACATCAATCGTATTGTTCCATAATAAATATGTTCATTAATATTAAAGTCATTATAACCATATAAAGTAGCTTTCAATAATTCAATAATACTTTCATCAAATGTAGATACTGTCGGTGGCGTAAAATCTTGCAAGGCTATATCAAAATAACCATCTTCAAAAGGACTTTGCAACAATGGATGTGACATCATTTTTTGAATATATAATTGGTCTTTTATATCAGTAATATCATCTGCTCTTATAGGCAATTCTTTACAATCATACAATTTATCTACTTTCAATCTATTATAAAATTTTTTAGCTATTTGAATACCATTCAATACTTCATTTCTTATATCTTTTTGTACCTTTTTAGTACAAGATAAAATAGTATTATATGGTATTTGATATAGTGCTTTAGATATTCCAAAATAACTAGTATTATAATAAAGTGTATTAAAATCCTTATTACTACTTGGATTATTTAAAGATGTCAAAGTAATTAAGGCTTGTACATCTTCTACAGGTAATTTTATCATTTTTATAATTTCCTTTCTCTATAATAAAAATTAAGGAAAACTATAATATAATCATAGCTTTCCTTAATATATTTATTTTATCTACTATGCCATATTCTTAAAGATATTTTCTGCATAACAATCAGCAGCATCATTTATAAGTGATGTATTATCAGAATTAACATCCTTTAATGCTCTCCAATTAATACGATATTCTTGACTAATTTCATTTCCAGTATATCTCTTTGGATTTGTAAAATCATCAGGAAGTCCACACTTCTTAACAATTTCCTTTAATCCATTAGAATATGCCTCCATATCCTTAATAGCATTATATTTAACACAAGGGAAACCATCAATATCAAAATAAGCTGATACCTTTGCTCCAGTAGACTTATCTTTATCTACCTTACAATACTTACTTGCTGTCTGATACCCTTCAATAGCATCCTGAAGATTATCACAAGAAAAATCAAATAAACTACCAATACTCTTATATTCATCTTTAAGAATATCTGGCTGATATGTACCACCATCTGTTCTTGTAGCATTAGGGTCGATAATACCATTTGCTATACATTCCTGAATATATCTAGTCTTTTCCTTATAATAAGCTATAATCTGCTTTGGATAATCTTTCTCATACTGTTCTTTTGCTGCCTTTTCTGCCTGATAATCTTCTTCCTGTTTAGGAGATTTAAGATTAACTTCACTTAAATACTGATGATTTGTGTCAAGTTTCTTAATCTTATCAGCATAAAAATCCTTTGCAGCAGAAAATACTCTGTACTCTCCCCAAGCTGTGAATGATACATCAGAAGTAGTATCATCAACATCAAAAAACTTTAATACTCCGTGTGCATCAAGTACTTCCGTAAGTGTTTTAGCATCAGGTCGATTGTCATTATTGTAATTCTTTAATTCTGCAAAATTGTGAATTACATTATTGAAAAACTTAGTTTGATTGATTTTTAAATACATTATAGTATCCTCCTTGAATATATATTTAATTTTTAATATGTATATATAATATAACACATAGCATTAGTTTGTCAACAGTTAAATTGCAATATTTGGTAAATTTTTTGGCATAGTTTGAATAGTATATTGAAATGTATGTTTATCATCTTTATAATTAGCAACTTCCTCATTTCGTTCTAAACTAATATCAGGACGTGTATCATATAATAATAGATAATAAGGTTTATTTTCTTGTAAATTTTCTGGAATTATTGTAAATCTATCCTTTACTAATACACCTTTTATTAAATTAATATTATCAGTAATTATCATATAATTACTATTACATTTATTCATATAAGAAGATAAACTTTTCTCTAATGTTTCAATATTCATAAATTCAAAATATTGTTTATTGTCAATAAATCCAACCACAAGTATATCCTCCTTATGCTATTTTATTTCTTTTTATTAATATGTAGTTTTAATTTTGTAGAAGGAGCTTCAGAATAGGTATTATCTATATTTAATTTAATATTATTAGTATTTGGTTCAGCTATATCTAATGCATCTTCTACTTTCTTTCTAGTGGATGATTGTTCTCCAAATGGATTACTAAATAAATCATCCATATCATCCGACATTTTTATATCATCTATTGATTTTTTTGGAGTTTCTTCTTTCTTTGTATCATCAGAAGTTTGTGTATCAGATTTCTTAAATAAATCATCTATATCTTGATTTATTTTACTATCCTCATTATCATTAAAATCATTATCATTAGTTCCTTCAAATTCTTCTTCAATGATTTCTTCTTCAACTTCTTCATCTAAAGGATGTTGTTTTACCCAACCACTATCATCTATAGTAATTCCTTTTCTTTTACATTGTTCAAGATATACTGGATTATTATAAGATAATTTTTGTTTATCATCAAATACCCAATCATTTTCAGGTTGTGTAAAATATGTTTGTGTTTCGATAATCTCATTTCCACTTCCGATGAACCCACGACCCTTTATATCAGGTTTTGCTAAATTTGATATATCTTTTTCAAACATTAATTGTGATGCACCTTCATCAAATCCACCTAATAATACGGACATTTGGATATTGTTCTTTAAATCACTTGATATAGTACTACCACTTGCTCTCTGACAAGCTAATGCTAAATGAACAGCAGCAGCACGTCCTAATCTAGCAATAGAACCTAATGCTTGTTTTACTTTATCAACAGACTGATAATCATCAGATGTCATACATATTTGGACTATATCTTTATCCCATATACTATTACCATATATGAAATACCTACTACTTCATTTTAATGGATTTATATTATGCTAATCTCACATAAAAACCAACCATATAGGCACTACTCTACTCATTTACTCACTATAGTATTTCTCTATAGTTACACTTTCGATAGTCTCTGAACCCATCTCTATTCGAGATTTGGATGCTGATTTACTAATTATTATACGACCTTAGGACCAGGATTACTTTTTCTGGCTTTTATTTCACCATAGCCTAGTTCTTTTATTTTTTCTACTTTCGTCACCGTCACACTTAGACTTATTTCATTCTTATGTTGTGGTTAAAAGAACATTATAGATTCCAGCAATTCAATAGGTTAATTCTTGCACACATTGATTATAACTAATTATTTAAAAAATCATATAAATCTTGTAATTTCCAAAAAACTATATAATTTAATTTATTTTTTCTTGCGCATTTATATTTTTTTATATCTCTATTTGTCCAAACATTTATTGCATTTTGATAGTATTTAGATGTTTTTGCTTTTTCTTTCCATTTCGTTAATTGTTGTTTACAAAATGTTTTTCTACCATCATATTTTATATGTCCGTGTGTCCAATGAAAATTACATTCAATATATAAATTTAATGGTATTATATAAAAATCACATCTAAAAGGATATTCTAATGTTTTATAATTTCGTTTTACATTAGAATTTCCATAAAAATCACATAATTCTTTATATGCAATATTTTCTTGTTCTGATACCTTAAATGTTTTATTCTTTTTTAATGTATTATAATGTTTTTGAAGTGCTTCTTTTGAATGAGCATTTTCTTTTATTTGTGGGATTAAATATGGATTTTCTACATTATAATGTTGTTTTAGTGTTTGTTTACATTTTTCTAGTACTTCTGGTCTATTAAAAGGATGACCGAAAGTATTAGATAATGTTTCGTGTCTTTGTTTAATTACATTAGTATCTTTATTAGCACATATTTTATTACAATGTGTTTTATATCCATATCCTATTGATTGAAATTTAGTAGGTTTTCCACAAGTCGGGCAAATATGATACGAATTTGTATCTATATAAGTATCATAATAATATTTTTGCGATATATTTTTATGTTTTTTAGTTAAATGTGCAGATAAAACATTTAAATTTTTAAATTCTTTATTACATAATTTACATATATACATAATTATAACCTCTGTATACCGAGCCTATGACATCAGTTAAGCTCATTTAACTCATCTGCAAGGAATAATAATACTTTTGGTGTATAAATTCCTTTAGACATTCTAATTGAATTTTTATCAATATAAGAATTATAACCTTTTACTTCAGGTAATTGTGGGTGTCTGCCTTCCCATTTATCTTCCATCATACCATCATAAATTTCTTGAATAGTTAATATCATAGGTTGTCTGCCATCTTGATATATTAACTTCATTTTATTATAATTTCTATCTTTTTCATCCAAATCAACAGTAAGTTCAAACATTTCATCAAATTGTACTTTTTCTCCAAAGACTTCAAAATAATTAACTTCTTTATCTTTGATTTTATAAATATTATTGACCTGTTGATTTTCCATAAACTTGAATCTGTCCATCATAATTTTCTGGAAGTTAGCCACAGTAGCAGCGGCAGTAGGTACATCTAAGGCAACACCTTTAACACCTTTAACACCTCTTAAAAGATTAAATTCAACCCTTTTACAATCAACACCTACTAATTGAAATCTATCGGCATATCTTGAAACGTGTCCTACAATAGACTGTTCTAATACAGATTTACCTGAATTATGAAATATAACTCCATTAGGCATTTGATAAAATGGGTCGTTTCCTTCTAATGAAAATCCAAAATAATGATTTGTTTGATTTAGAGGTTTAATAGAAAATTCGGTATTATTCATAATTTACCTCCTTAATTTAATTTATTTTGCAATAACAAAAAGTCCCTCATATGGAGAACTACCTCTACCTCTACCTCTTGTTTTCTCACATTTTCTAATAAAGTCATTTATAGTAATATAAACTTCACTCATAATTACATTACCTTTATCAGATGCAATTCCTTCTGAAATAACTCTATCAAGTACATTTTCATCAATTACATCTTTATCATAAGATAATTTATAATTTCTACCTGCTGTATCACTATCATAATTAATAATAGCTTTAAGCATTTGATAGGCTTTACCAGATTTACCATATTCATTTAAATCTGTAGTATCATCTGCATCAAAACCATTATTATTATTTAATCTATCAATATTGACAAGTAATGCATATTGGAAATCATATTTAACCATAAGTCTAGCTAAAGTTCTCTGGTCAGCAGTATCTAACCTATCACCTCTATCGAACTTTTTAACTAATTCACTTAAAATTTTTGCATCTGGAACATTAAAACCAAAATCATTATCAAATTTAGTCTGTTCTGCAACCTGTTCCATAGTTGTTTGCTCTTTATAAATCTTTCTAGCTGCTTCTTTTAAATCTTCTAAACTTGCAAACATTGTTGCATATGCTCTTTCTTCTGACATAAGTACTAACATAATTTTTTTCTCTCCTTTACAATTATACTAAAAAAGAGCCTTAAATAATCAAGACTCTTTTTCGTCAGTTAGTTATTATTTAGTTTTTAAGAAATATGATTTTCAGATTTAAACATTTCATACCAATTTTTAGGTTCAAGAATCATATATCTTCTTTCATTTTCTGGTAATGCCATTTGTTCAATCTCACATTCCTTTGTTGCTTTCGCCCATTCTTCATCAGTTTGATTATAAAATGGGAAATTAAATTTCTTTACCCAATCAGTAATGGTTTCACATTCAAATGTATCTGTTTGCCACTCCAATTCAGTTGAAATTCTACTCTTTTCTATAACTTTAATCATATTAGTAAATTCCTTTCTTATAGTTATATTGTTTATTATGTAAACTTCTATAATTATGGTCGTTCTCTAATCATATAATCTTCCTCCTTAAAAGTACTATTATTTTCCATTTTTACTTCTTTCTTATTATTAAATAGTGCATATTTTACCTATTTTGGTTGAATTTTAAGCATTTTTAGACTGTTTCCATAACCCAATGTGATTTAAATTCATCATTCATATACATATAGATATTTACAGGCATTTCTAAATGTTCTCCTGTATCTCTATCTATTAAAGCTAAAATATGTCCACCATTTACTACATAATTCTCTCCATTTACTGAAATTTCATACATTTCATCATTTCCATTATGAATTTCTCCTACTTTTTTAGGTAATCCATCTTTACCAACTACTAAATCACCTATTTTTATA
>JAFPMR010000282.1 GCA_017411235.1 Bacilli bacterium
GAAGATCTATGCTTACTATATCTAGACAAAGAATCATACGATGCTATTGAAGAAAAAATAAAACAAATAACAAAAGATTATCAAAAGTGCTATGAAATAGCTACCCAAGAAGTATCTGATTTATTAAATAAAACTGATATAAAATTTACATACAGAGTAAAGATCTTAAACACCTATCATTTATATCAAAAACTAAACAAAGGATATAAACTAAATGATATCCATGACTTAGTAAATTTCAAACTAATATTAGATGATAGAGAAGACCCGTATCGTGTCCTAGGTTTAATTCATAAACTATATACACCTATGAATCAAAAATTTAAAGATTATATAGCATGCCCTAAAACAAATATGTATCGTTCATTACATACAACAGTTTTCGGACCAGATAATCATATCTTACAATTCCAAATTAAAACTCAAACAATGGATGATATAAATACTATTGGTTTAGGTGCTTACTGGAAGTTCTATAAAGAAAAAGGTAAAGAAAGAATGCAACAAGAACTTAAACTTAATTACCAATTCTTTAATACTCTAAGAGAAATAAACGATGGTATTGAAAGTGATTCTGACTTTATTGAAAGAGTTAAACAAGAAATCTTCTCAAATAATATTTATGTTTATACATTGGCTGGTGATATAGTTGAACTACCAAATGGTTCTACAGTAATAGATTTTGCTTATAAATTACATAGTGATTTAGGTAACCATTTATTTAAAGCTTATATCAATGGTAAAGAAGTAAAACTAACTCATAAACTAAGTAATAAAGATCGTATCTTAATTGTTCAAGGAGAAAAATCTCATCCACATGAGAGTTGGCTAGAACATGCAATTACATCTAAAGCCAAAAGACAAATCAGAGAATATCTAAAAAAATAGGAAAAGTGGCAAAAAAGCCACTTTTTTGTTATACTATCTCCCCGAGGGGATTTATATGGATGAAAAAATTAACAATTTAGCGTCTTTTGCTTTAGGATTATTAGACGAAGCCAAAGATGTATATGATTACTATATTCCATTAGCAGATTATTGTATCGCCCATCCAGATGAAGAAATAACAGATGATTTCAATGATATAGTAGGCAAAGTAGGCGGAGTAAGATTAGTATTTATAAAGATATCAGAGAAACTAGCAGAAAAAGAATATGCTAAGACTAAAGATAGTAAATATCTTAAAAGAAAAGAAGCATTTGCTGGCTACTATAGTGATAACTTAGAAAAATACATCCAAGAAAATAGAATAAGAAGAGTTATATAGCTGATGTTAACCAAAAAAGGTTGACACCAACTTATTTTTTTGCTATATTATTATGGCTAAGTGAAGGAGGGAATTATTATGGCAGTTAAATTAAGATTAAAAAGAGGCGGAGCTAAAGGAAGACCTATCTACTCAATCGTAGCAGCAGATTCTAGAAGCCCAAGAGATGGTAAATTCATTGAAAAGGTTGGAACTTATAATCCTATCCCAGCTAATTATGAATTAACTATTGATGAAGAAAGAGCGCTATACTGGTTAAGCCAAGGTGCACAACCTACTGACACAGTTAAGAGTTTATTAACTACAAAAGGTATCATTGCAAAACACACTAATAAAGAAGGTAAATAGTCATGGAATTAAAAGAGTTTACTGAATATTTAGTTAAAAGTATTGCAAAAGAACCTGATATGGTTAGTGTACAACAATTCGGTGGTGAAGATGATTCAACTATTCTAGAAATCATCGTTCACGAAGATGATATGGGAGCAGTAATTGGACGTAATGGTAAAATGGCATCAGCTATTCGTACTTTAGTTCAAGCACATGCTTATATCCTTGGCTTAAATAAAGTTAAAATAAATATAGATTCATTTTAATTAAAAAAAGAAGTAGTAATACTTCTTTTTATTTTGGTATTTCTAAACGTAATACCTTAGTACTATAGATACGATAACTTAACAATTTAATGTTTAGTTCCTTATTACTATCTAAATATTTTCTTATAATACTGAAATTCTCTTTAGTACATCTATTCTTTAAGAACTTCTTATATACTGAAGGACTAACACCAACTACTTTAGTAAACATCTCAGAATAATACTCTAAACTATTAAAACCATTGTTTAAAGCAGCTTTTAGAAAAGAATCACCATAATAGATATTCTTAATACTATTATAGATCCTTCTATTATTTTGATATTCCTTAATAGTTAAACCTAATTTTCTTTTAAATAACTTCATAATATAGGATTTCTCATAGCCAAAATAAAGAGCTAGTTCATCAATACTGACGAATCTATTAATATTATTATTAAGATAATCAATGATATAACTAACTAACTCATTTGGTTTCATAATAATCCCTCTCCATGTAAAATTATATCATAAAGTCCATTTTTGTTTAAATTTTGCTAATATATACGATTTATAATGCAATTATGAAAGGGAGGAATATATATGCAAAGTTATTCAAAATTTGCAAATAATGAAGATATTAAGAAAGGATTAACAAGAATAGATAGAAGTTTAAATGTAAAAGCATCTGGTATACCATTCTTCTATGATGAAGATAGTATCTATGTAGATGATAAAGATTCACATACAGTTGTAATTGGATCTACTGGTAGTGGTAAAACTCAATCAACAGTACTACCACAACTAAGATTATCTATGTTATCTAACGAATCAATGGTTGTTATTGATGAAATGGGTGAATTATATAAGAAACTAGGAAAAGAATTAAATAATAGGGGATATAAAACATTCGTCGTAAATTTTCAAGAGCCTGAACATAGTAATAATTTTAATCCATTGCTAATACCATATCACTTAAATAAAAATAATCATCAAGATGTAGCAATGCGTATAGTAGAAAACATTGGTAATATTATATTTAATCAAGAAAATAAAGAATCAGATCCATTCTGGAGTAATTCTGCTAAAAACTATTTTGTAGGTTTAACACTATACTTATTTGAAAATGCTAAAGAAGAAGAGATAAACTTCAATAGTATTTATGAATTATCAAATCAAATAGAATCAACTGGTAAAGGTAAAGAAATCCTAGAATCATTAACACCAACCAATCCAGCTAACATTAATTTAGCAGCTACCATTCTAGCTCCAAATGAAACAAGAGGTGGAATCTTATCAGTATTTAGACAAGGTTTAGGAACTTTAATAAGTAGAACACAAATATCATCTATATTATCAACTAGTGATTTTGATTTAGAAAAAATAGTAGATGAAAAATTTGCTTTATTTATTATTGGTGAACCAGTTAAATATGTTTCTAAATACATTACAGTAATAATTGATGAACTATATAATGTAGTAAATCTAAAAGGTAAAAGAGAAAAGAGAATAAATGTTATCTTAGATCGCTTTACTGAATTAAGTCCTATCGAAGACTTCCATAATGTCTTATCTAGAAGTAGATCACTAAATATCAGATTTACTATTCTAATTGATAGTATAACTTCCTTAGTATTACTATATGGAAGAGAAGAAACATTATTAATCTATAACAACATAGCTACAATCATTTATCTATACTCTTCAGATGAAGAAACTCTAAGAAAGATATCTGAATTAGCTGGTAATGAAAGTGAACATAATCCATTAATATCAGTACAAGAATTAAAAACATTTAAAATATTTGAAGCCTTAATTCTAAAGGTAAGAGAATATCCTATAAAAACCAAAATGATAGCTGATTATCAACTACCATGGAATATGTCTGAAGAAGAAATAGAATTACCCACACGAAAAGAAACAGAATTAAAAATATATCATATTTAGAAGATATTTAAAGAATATCTTCTTTTTAATTCCTTGCCTTTATACCTCATAAATAGTATAATTTATGAAGAAGGATTTGATGTATAAATGGAAAAATATTATCCAGAACATGTTGCCATTATATTAGATGGTAATCGTAGATGGGCTAAAGAAAGAAACTTACCTTCACTTAAAGGTCATCAAGCAGGATTTGATAATATCTGTGATTTAGTACCATATATTGTAGATAGAGGAGTAAAAGTATTAAGTGTATATGCTTTCTCAACAGAAAACTTCAAACGTACTGAAGAAGAAGTAACATACTTAATGGATTTATTCGTAAAAATGTTTAGAAAAGAATGTGAGCGTATTCACAAAGAAAATATAAGAATCGTAGTATCTGGTCGTAAAGAAATGCTACGTCAAGATGTTCAAGATGCTATTAAGTATATTGAAGAAAAAACTAAAGATAATACAAGAGCTACATTCAATGTATGTATGGCTTATGGTGGAAGACAAGAAATAGTAGATGCTACTAAGAAAATGATTGCTGACGTTAAAGAAGGCAAACTAAAAGAAGAAGATATAGATGATGATTTAATGTATAAATACATGTACAATGAATTACCACCAATCGACTTCTTAATTAGAACAAGTGGCGAAGAAAGATTAAGTAACTATATGTTATACCAAATGAGTTATGCTGAAATGTATTTCCCTAAACTATACTTCCCAGATTTCAATAGAGAAGAATTTGAGAAAGCAATAGATGTCTTCAATACAAGAGAAAGAAGATTTGGAGGAAATAAAAAATGAAAAAAAGAGTAATAAGTGCTGTTATCGCATTAGCTATAGTAATACCTCTATACTTAATTGGTGGTATTCCATATCGTTTAGGAATTGCTCTATTAGCAGCATTAGCTTTTAAAGAAACATTAGATTTAAAAGAAAGTCATCATCCATATCCAGGAATAATTACTGGTATGGGATTCCTTGGAACAGAACTATTAGTATTACTAAATAATAATGGTTCATATATCTATAC
>JAFPMR010000283.1 GCA_017411235.1 Bacilli bacterium
TAGTAGTATAACCAATTGTCAAAGGAGAAAGTATTTTTTTAAAGGGGGATTTTGTTATGAAGAAATATTACGAAATATTAGGTTTAAACGAAGATGCTACTCTTGAAGAAGTTAATGACTCTTTTACTAGATTAAGTGCAAGATTATATAATGCACGTAAAAATGGTGAAATTAGTCGTGCTGATTATGCTA
Source organism: Bacilli bacterium (assembly GCA_017411235.1). The sequence continues at coordinate 193 of JAFPMR010000283.1, forward strand.
CTAAGTATGATGAACTTGAAACTGCTCGTGACATGATTTTAGCCGCTGCTAAGAAGGAAGCTGAAGAAGCTGCATTATTCGCAGAGGTTGAACGTAATGTTAAAAAAGAAGCAGATAAAGCTGTAAAAGAAGCTAAAGAAGCAGAAGTTAAAAAAGAAGGAGTTAAAACCGGAACTACTGCTGCTACTCAAACTAAGACTGTTGTAAAACAATCAAAGGTTGAAAAAGAAACTGGAGCTAAAAAATCAGGTAGAGGTTGGAAGATTGCAGCCGCTGTACTTGCTGTTCTATTAATTATTGGTGCTGTTAAAGGTTGCCAAGATTCTAAGAAAGATAAGAGTACTGGTGCTTATGTAACTGGTCGTCCAGCAGTTACTGAAACAATTGATGAAACTAAGACTGGTCAAGAAGAAACTATTCCAGAAACTACTCAAACTCCAGAAGCTACTGAAGCTCCAGAAGCTACTGAAACTCAAGAAGATTACAGTAACAGAGAATATGTTGTAGATTACGGAGATGTAATGGATGATACTTTAGTTATGGCTAGAGCTCAAGAACTTGCTGATCAATTATATGCAGCAGGTATAGTTAATCCAAGAACTGCTGCACCATGGGATACAGAATATTTATTCCAATTAATTAAATATGCTAATGGTGTTTATGTTCCAGAGACAATGGAAGAAATTGATATTCTTCACTTAGATTTATTAAATTTAGTAATGTCTCCATTAAGCGTACCACAATATGGTGATCATATTGGATATGCTAATGGTGCTGATCAATTACTTCCATCATTAGATCCATTAAATCCAAATCCTGGTGAATTCCAATTTGGTACTGCATTTGCAGAATATGGTCAAAATGGTGTTTATCCATTAGTTCAATGGTTACAACAAAAACGTTATGAAATATTTAGAGCTACTGATAGAGAAACAATAATTGCTATTTATAGTGAGGTTGGTCAAGTAATGGCTGACTTAATGAAGGGCGATGGATGTACTATTACAGTATATGATGGAAAAGATGCTAAAGAAGGAATCACTTATCATTTCACAAGTGAACAAGTATTAGCAAATCATTCATCAGCATTGTTAGTTACTTCTGAAGCTCAAATGATCTTAGCAAATAAATGGCAAAGAACATTAGCTGACGGTTCTATTGATGCTGCTCCAAGTTATTGGGAAGTTGCAAAAAGATCAATGCCAGCTGATTGGAGAGATAAAGTTTCATTAGATGAAATAATTATTTGGATCAACAATGGTTGTGATGAACAATTAATAGATCAAGTACTTCCTGGAGGACAAACATTTGGTCAAAGAATCCAAGGAGACATGGAAGGCATGGCACAAAACAATTATGCTATGAATCATGAAGGAAAAACGCTAGGTAAATAAATAAAAAATATAGAAGGAGGAAAATGATATGTACGAAGAAAACAACGTTACCTATAAAGTAGGTATCAATTGGAAAGACGTATTAGTTAAAATTATTCTATTAATACTATTTATCTTATTACTAGTATGGATCTTCCCAAGACCAAACATGAGCGTTTTCTATGACAGTGTATATAGAGATAATGTTAACACCATGAGAGAAGCTGCTAGAAACTATTATACTGTTGATAGACTACCTAAGAGTGTTGGTGAACAAACATCAATGACTCTTAAAGAAATGGTTGATAACCATTTACTAATTCGTTTTACTGATAAAAATGGTAAAACATGTGATGAAAGTACTTCTAAAGTAGAAGTTACTAAATCATCAGACAGTGAGTATACTTTAAAAGTTGTACTTAACTGTGGAGAAACTAAGGATTATATCCTTGAAACTATTGGATGTACTACAGTATGTTCAAACGGAACTTGTACTACTACATTAAATAACAATACTACTAATAGTGTTGCTCAAAATAATAGTGGTTCAAATAGTTCAAATAATGGAACAGGTTCTACTAATAATGGTGGAGCTACAATCGAATCTAATTCAGGTGCTACTGAAGTAGACGATACTGATTATAGTGATTTCGATGTTAAAGATGGTAAATATACTACTAAAGTTACTTACTATCAACATAGAAAAGCTGTAAAAACTACTAAGACTGTTTATACTTGTCCTGAGGGATACACTAGAGATGGATCTAAGTGTTATAAAAACACTACAGGTGCTACTATAGATGCTACTCCTCATTATGGACCAGACCAAGTTATCACAGTAGATGCTTTAATCGGTCAAGGTGAAGATAAGAAAGTTTATACTGATGTTATCAAAACTGAAACTGGTAAAGAATATACTTGTCCTACTGGTTATACATTAAATGGTTCTTTCTGTATTAAATATACAGATGCTACTGAAAAACCTGGAGACAAAACTTATACTTGTCCTACTGGTTATACATTAAATGGTACAAAATGTACTAAGACTTATGATGCTACTTATGTTCCTGGAGCTACTTCATATACTTGTGATCAAGGTGGAACATTAAGTGGTACTAAGTGTACTATTACACAAAAAGCTACTGAAACAGTAACATATACTTGTCCTTCTGGATATACTAAGAATGGTACAAGTTGTTATAAAGTATATGATGCAACTGCTAAATATAGTTGTCCTTCTGGATATACATTAAGTGGTTCTAAGTGTACTAAGACAACATCTATTGATGCTACTGCTTCTTATAGTTGCCCAAGTGGATATACTAAGAATGGTACTAAATGTACTAAGACTGAAACACAAAATGCTAGTTCAAGTTATACTTGTCCTAACGGTGGTACTCTAAGTGGTACTAAATGTAATGTATCTTCAAGTTACAATGCAACTCCACATTACAAGACTGTATATGGTAGTTGGGTAAATCAAGGTACTAGATATTATACAAGTGCCAGTGCCGGATACGGTGGTGGAACTTATGATACTACTTGGTTAAAATTTGAAGGTTATATTTCTGGAGCTACTTGTGGTGCTCCTTGTGGAAACAAAGGTGTATGGTATAAATATATTTACTATACAAGAAGTACTTCTCAACAACTAGATTATTATACTTGTCCAAATGGTGGTACTTTAAGTGGTTCTAAGTGTTATACTTCTTCAAGTTATAATGCTACATTAACTTATAGTTGTCCAAGTGGATGGACTAGAAGCGGATCTACATGTAGTAAAACTACTACTATAGATGCTACTGTTTCATATAGTTGTCCAAGTGGTTATACAAGAAGTGGTTCTAAGTGTAATAAGACTGAATCACAAAATGCTTCAGTAAGTTATACTTGTCCAAATGGTGGTACTTTAAGTGGTACTAAGTGTACTATTACTAAAGAAGCTACTAAGACTACAGATTATACTTGCCCAAGTGGTTATACATTAAGTGGTAAGAATTGTGTTAAGACTTACAATGCTACACCACATCAAGGAACAGGTTCTTATACTTGCCCAGATGGTGGAACATTAAGTGGTTCTAAATGTACTCTTACTAAAGATGCTACTGTAACTCAAGGACCAAGCACATGGGTTTGTCCTGAAGGTTATGAATTATTAAAAGATGGTACTCATAGATGTATTAGAAAGATTAATGCTACTGAAACTCCAGTATATTCATACAGTTGTCCTGCTGGATATACAGCTGAAGGAACAGGTGCTAATACTA
>JAFPMR010000284.1 GCA_017411235.1 Bacilli bacterium
ATGCATTGTTTTAGCAAATTCATTAAAGAAGATATTACTTTTTATATTATGACCATAGAAGTGACCAACTGTATAAGTGGTTCCATCTTCTTTTTGCTTTTCTTCTTTGGTATAAGCAGATGGTTTTCCTAAGTCATGAAATAATGCTGCAATACGTAATGCTGCACTATCACAATTTGTATTATCTATAACATGCATTGTATGTTCAAAGACATCATAGATATGCCATTTATTATTTTGATTAAAATTATATGTTCCTTTTAAACCAGGTATTAATTCAAAGAATACTTCTTTGAATTCTCTAATGTATCTATCTGGATGTACTGTTGTCATGATTTTTTTGAATTCTTTGTAAGCATCTTCTGGTTTTATTTGTTTTAATAAATCAATATTATCTAGTATTAGTTGTTTTATATCTGGTTCTACTACTAGATCATTTACAGCATACGCTTGTATCGTTATTAATAACAATAAAGGATTTTCTTTAAGCAATGTTGCATTCATAAAACCACCTAGTTTTATTTTAGCACATTTTAAACTAATTTTAATGTTTTTGGTTCTTCTTTACTATATCCTTTTATTTGAGTAATTATTGATTCAATAAGAAATTTTCTTGAAATACTAATTGGGTATTCACCTTTTACTAATTCATGTGCTTCTTGCATTGTTGCTTCATCGTTAGAAGTTATTCTACTAATGTAATCTTGAATTTGAGCAATTAGTTCACTGTATTCATTATTAGATAAAACTTCTTGAATACTTAATTCATATATTCTTTGATTATCTGCTACTCTTAAATATCTCTTTTCACCAAATAGATTTGATAATCTTCTACTAATTGATGATAGTTGTGATAGATGTTCGAAGTAAGATTTGATAGCTAGTAATTGTTCTTTTGTTAGTGATTGGAAGCTTTCCATTTCTTTTTTTCTTAATTCACATTTTTCTTGTTTCTTTCCAATCATTACTGAATGTCCTTTTAATTCTTTATATCTATCTGTTTTAAGTAAGAATTTTAGATATTTTCCGAATTTTTCATATCTTCTCATTCTTTTATTAGTTTCAGCGAAGTCTCTTTCTACTTCTTCTGGTTCTAATTCTTCATATCTATCTTTATAATAACTTTCACTAGATAAAATATTAGAATTTAATTCAATTGGTTGACCATCTAATACTGTGAAAGTACTTCCTGCATATTCAGTAACTTGTTCAGGATTAACCATGTTTGTATTTAGAGGACTTAATCTAGATAATTGATATTGTTGTCCCTCTATTGTAATTCCCATTTCTTGTAATGCTTTTATATCACTATCTAAGTCTTCTCTTGCTCTTTCATATTCATAACCAACAGATATTATTCGACGATCAAAGTCATTCTCTTCTTCTTTGATTACTTTTGGTCTTGCTTCTTCTACTGCTTTAATAAAGTCTTGAACAGAAGGTTGTAAGGAAATAGCTTTTATACATCTGTCTCTTTGCCAACTTTCACCGTTATAAACAACAGGTGAATTTTTACGATGTTCTTCCATCTTACGTTGTTCTTCTTTTTTTCTACGTTCCTCTTCTTCTCTTCTACGTCTTTCTTCTCTTCTTCGACGCTCATTTTCTTGCATCATATACATATTTCTTTGATGCTGTTGTTGTTGCATGAGTAATAAAATAGGTACTATACTCATATATCATTCCTCCTTTTTTCATAAGATATAAAAAAGACCTTATGAAATATACTATCATAAAGGTCTTGCAAATCATAGATTTATATATTCCGGATTATTATCGGATTGACGAAATATATATTGAGCTACTCTCCTCTAAGTACTTTAATTATACCATATTTTAGGCATTTTTTCAAGTTTGCACATAAAAAGAGATCCTTGGGATCTCTTTTAATTGTTTATTTTTTCTAAGCCATCGCCAGCTATTACATAAGCTGGTACATCAGCAAATCTATCTACGTTTGGATCATAAACTGTATTATCTCTAAAGACATTATCTAGTTTTTCTTTTATTTGATCTTTAGTAAATGGTTTTGGTATGTAATCAACAAAGCCAGCGGATAAGTAATGTTCTTTAGCTCCTGATACAGCATCTGCTGTTAAAGCTATTGTTGGAACATTAAACTTTTTATCTTCTTTTAGTTTTTCTAAAGCTGTTTCTCCACTCATTTCTGGCATCATGATATCCATTAGAATTAAGTCATAGTCTTTATTGTTAACTAGTTCTATGGCTTCCATACCATTGTAGCATTCATCTACTTCCATATTGAATGGATCTAGAGCTTTTCTTGCTACTTTTATATTTAGTTTATTGTCATCAACGATTAAGACTCTCTTGCCTTCATAGTTAATTGGTTGATCATTTGTTATTACTTTAGTTATGTATTCTTTAGGTGCTGACATTTTTGATATTCTTTGTGGTAGTTGAACTACAAAGATAGATCCTTTACCGAATTGTGATTGGACATTTATTTTGCCACCCATCATTTCGATTAGTTGTTTAGTTATTGCTAAACCTAAACCAGTACCTTCTGTGGTAGTGTTTTTTTCTACATCTAGTCTTTCAAATTTATTGAATAACTTAGTGATGTTTTCTGCTTTAATACCACGTCCAGTATCTTGAACTGTAATTATTAAATTACATATTTCATCTTTGTTAATACATTTAACTGCTAAGTTTATTTCTCCTTGGTTAGTAAATTTAATAGCATTGGTTAATAAATTATTTATTATTTCTTTAACATGAACTTTATCACCGATTAGTTCATATGGAATGTCTTGTGCTATATCTACTTTGAAATTAACTTGTTTTTCACCTAAACGTGTTTTATTAATTTTACATAAGTTTTCTAATTCTTCTCTAAAGTTATATGGCTTGTCTACTAATTCCATTTTGTTAGATTCTATCTTGTTGATATCTAAGATGTTTCCAACTATTTCTAGTAAAGTTTCAGAGGCATTACGAATATCTTTGGAATCTTCTACTACTTCTTTTGGAACTTGGTCTTTGTAACCTTCGATATCTTCTGATAAACCAACAATAGCATTTAGAGGTGTTCTTATTTCATGAGACATACTAGATAAGAAATCTGATTTAGCATTATTAGCTTTTTCTGCTTGTTCTTTAGCTATCTCTAATCTTTCTATCATTTTGATATCTGGATTTTCTAGAGTAAAATACATTGTTAATGTTACAACAGATGCTAGGAACTCTAAACAGATAAATTCTGGTACTACTGCTCTTATTATTAAGTCAATTACAATGAAGACTAGTAATAAGAAAACTGGTACTATTTTATCTTTAATTTTTTTACGATGTTTGATTGACAGAAGGAATGCCATGACAACAGTAAAACCACAAACAATTGAAGTGAATGTTACAGATGCTCCTCTAGTTACCATGTAGTTTAAGTCATTAGTTACTTCCAAGGTTACTGGTAGCAATAAGACTGTACATAAAGCCACAGTATTAACAAAAGTATAGTTAACTAAGAAATTCTTTGGTTTCATTTCACATAAATAACAGACATAATAAAGTATATTAATAAAGTAATTTACTATCGCACAACATTCTATCTTGTTGGCAAACATTATGATTCCTTCGTTTTCGTGTTTATATATTAAATAAATTGCAATCATGCAAAAAATGGTCATTACAAGGTTATCGATGACCATGATAAAGTAAAGTTTGTTGTCTGATCTAACATTGTTAACTTTAAATAGGTATAAGATTAACAATATTACACCAAGTACTAGTGAACACAATGGTATATATAAATTGTACACAACAACCACCTACTCTATATATAATTATAGCATAGATGCAATAAAAAAAGATTATTTTCTTCCAGATAATCTTTTTCTTAATAAGAAGGCATTTTCTTTACTTGGAATCAAGTGATCTAAGTGTTCAAATGCTTCTTCGTTTGTAACAACTGGATGAGCTACTTTAGCTTTTCCAATTAGTTTTTCATTTTCTAAATCTAATTTGTAATTCACTCTAGGTATATCACAATCAGCAATTAATTCTTTCTTTAATGTTTCCCATTTTTCTCTTAGAGGAATACCATCAGCTTCTAGTTCTTTTCTACTATATCTTGAATATTTTTCCATTAACATCCAATACATTGTAGTCATTCTTTGGACTAGTTCATCTTTTTTAGCAAAGACGTCTTCATCTTTACCAACATAGAATGGTTCTCCTTTTTCTGAATAACATTTTTTACCTTTTGTTTCATCATAATGTAAGATAGTAGGAATAATTGGACATCCTAATTCTTGAGCTAATCTTACAGCACCAATGTTGATATCTTGGATTAACCAGTTTTCTGAGTTATGTCCATCACTTGCATGTCTTTCGTCAGCAAGACCGTTATCTGCTAGGTTCCAATATCCTTCTGGATAGATAATTACGTTACCACCATGTTCTAGAACATATTTCATTTTTTCATAAGTAGAATGTCTATTATCTTTATTATCTCTATTTAAAAGAATCATTCCATAAGCCCAAAGACCTAAACCATTAGTTGTTTCTAATACTAAGTCTTTGTTACCAAAGACGATGTAACCATCTTCGCCTATAGCATTAACTCCTAATACGATATCATCTGCTTGACGATGGTTAACTACAAATATTTTACCTGTAGAAGTTTTAATCTTCTTTGGTGAATTATCTTTTACTAATTTGTATTTACTTTGTGATAAATAAACAGCTCTAAGTAATGGAGCGAAGACTTTTCTTACTTTGATTCCTTTATCAGAAATTGTTTCTTCAACAGTTTCTTTAAGTAAGAAATCTACACTATAACTAGTACCATCTTTAAGATCTTGTTTTAATTGTTTTAAAATCTCTTTTTTTGTAGCCATACTATCACCTTTTCTAATGGTTATTATTATATATTTTTTTCTTGTTTTATGCAATTTTTGCATATAAAAAGTAGATATAAAATCTACTTTTCTTGTATGTATTTTATTGCATAATCTAAGACGTAATCATCATTATTTATTAGTTTTTCTATTGTATCTTCATTTATTTCTATCTTGATATCTAATTTAAGATTTTCTATTCTACTATCATCTGGGTCGATATAAATCTTATTATCTTCTGTTACGGAATTGAATCGAGGATAGAAAATATTTATTGAAGTATTAGTTAAATATATTTGGCCACCTACTTCTTGACTAGAGTTATTTGATGGCATTAAGCCGATTATAGTTACATTAGGATTTCTACTATAGATTTCTAGTAGTGTATCACCAGCACTTCCAGTATTAGCATTTGTTAAGACTACAATTGGTATATCTTTGAATTCTCCACTACCTTTTATTTTATATTCATCATAGCCAGTGATTCTTTTAGCTTTAGAATATGTAAATGATTCATCAGTAAATGGTTCTGTATAAGCACCAGAGATATGGAAGTAACCTCCCAGGTTTCCTCTTAAATCAATTATTAATTTTTTCATACCTTGTTCTTTTAATTTATTTAGATTATCGATTATTGGTTGTTTTGCATATGATGAATCTCCTGTTAAGTATGAAAATAGATTTTTTAATCGATTTGTATATTCCGTATTCAGATTTAAGTAACCTATATCATCTGTTAGCATTTCTGTATAGTAATGATCTACTCTTCGATATGATAATAATGTATGGTAGAAACAATCACTACCTTTATCCATATTTTCTACTTCAATTGTTTTTTGATTATTCTTTTTGTCTAGGTATGTAATACTTGTTTTATCTTCGCCACGATAGAAAATCTTTGTTGAATTAATTAATCTTTGATTATATTCTACTGGTTCTCCATTGGTATGGTAGAAATAATCATCTAAGTATTTTAAGATATCAATATTATCTCTAGCGATAATAGTGTAATAATCTCTTAAACCTTTTTGATAAGCGTCACTTTCTGGATCTACTTTGATAGCTATTATTCTTCCATCATCTAGTAGAACTGTATCAAAACCATAATAGTTATTGATATCATATTTACTCATCGTTTCAAGACACGCTCTATTTAAGCAATGGGCACCAAAATGACCATCTTGGATTTCGTTTACAAATTTAAAGACTGTTTCATAGAAAAGACTTTCATCTTTATTTTTTTCTGCTTCTTCTATTAATGGTAGATATTCTTTTTCTAATTGATCATAATCTATTTTTTTCCAGTCATTTAATACATATTCTTTTTTTAATGTATTCATCATCTTTTTAAAACTATTGGTATAACTATAGTAACTAAAATTATGAATAGAATAATATCTTGTCATATTGACTCCTGTTAAAAGGAAGTCCATTAGACATATTGGTAGAAACAAGATTATTAATAAGTTATATACTTTTTTCTGTTTAATAAAGAAAAGAATTACTAAGAAACCTAATGAAGTCATATAGATGGTGTCAAAATAACTTAAGGTAAGATCTGGATTACCTTTAAAGTTAAAGAAGATGTAATGAATAATACCTAAAGCTATAGGAATTATGTTTAATATTTTTAATCCTTTATCTGATATTTTTTTATTAAATAAGAGAATAATATTTATTATGACAAATATTAAACATATTATTACATGTTTATTTATGAACATATCTAATAAGCCGTGCATATAATCACCTACTCTGATTAGATTATAACACATTATTGACATCAAATATGGTTATAAATATAATAGGAAACCAAGAAGTGATGATTATGGATTTAACAAATGAATTTGGGCAAGTATTTAACGATTATGAGAATAGATTATTTGAAATTTTTAGAACTGTATTAGATACTGCTATTAATTATACTATTGAAAATAATATGAATCCTGTAGATAGATATGCTTATGTTAATAATGCTTTAGAAAATGCATATAAACATCTAGCATATGTACAAGGATGTGGAGCATCACCTGATCTTCCTTATGAAGCTCATCCACAATTATCTGATGAATTAACAGAAAAAATATATGATTATATGGACCCAATTACTCAGGAAGCACAAAAAGAGTTACAAAAAGAAGTTGATGATATTATTGCTTCTTCTACTCTTGGTGAACTAATGGAAAAGTTAGATCAGTTTAGAGAAGGATTAAAAGAAAAAGGTATTGCTGATTATTTATATGAAGATATAGAAATAAAAAAAAGAGTTTAAGAACTCTTTTATTTTTTTGTAAACATTTTAAATAATGATACACCAGCATCAATAGCATCATTTCCTGAACCATTAGATGTATTAACAACTTGTGGTAAGAATGGAACAATTGAGTTTGCAAGTTTAGGTAATGGCATCGTTTGAACTACTACCTTACCAGGACCTGTAATAACTGTATTAAAGATTCCTTCACCACCAAGGATGATGTTCTTTAAGCCACCAACTGATTGAACATCCATTGAACAAGTTTCATCAATTGATACAAGGTATCCTGTACTTAAGATTAATTGTTGATTTGCTTGTAGTTCAAATTCTTTATAAGAACCATCTATTTCGATGAAGACAATTCCATCACCAGTAATACGCTGCATAATGAAACCTTCACCACCAAAGATACCTACACCAATCTTTTTATTAAAGAATGTTGATAGTTCTACATTACCATAAGATGCTAGGAATGCAGATTTTTGACATACTAGTGATTTACCTGGTTCTACTTTAACTGCTAAGATTGCTCCTGGTACACTAGTACCAAATGAGATTTTTGAGCCATCTTGAGTAGCTGTATAAATGTTTTGAAATAAGTGTTCATTAGTAAATAATCTACCTACTACTTTTTTTAGTCCACCATTAGTTGATGTTTCCATTGTTATTGTTGGATCCATCCATGCCATAGATCCACTTTGAGTAATCATTGATTCGCCAGCTTTTAGTGTACATTCTACTACTGGGAAGCTGCCTCCGATAATTTCATATTCCATAATAATCCTTCTTTCTTTTTTTATGATTTTAGATAATAAACCATATGACCAATATATGCTACTATAATAATTCCAATTACTACAAGAACTATTATAAGTATTGTGTTTTTATTTCCTTTTTTAGGTTCTCCTATTTCTTTTAGTTCAATTTTTTCTGGTTCTTTAAATGGTTCTTCTTCAACTTCTTCAGTTGGTTCTTCTACTTGTGTATTAATATCACCCATACTATAGAAGCTATCATTTAGATCTACTTTTTGGTTAGAAGAGTTTTTCATTGTACCTTTACTAACTCCTATTTTTGTTGAACCTTTTTTCTTTGGAACATCAAAAGTTAGAATTTTAAAAGTACCCGTTTTTCCTGTTTCAGTTTGAAGATCGAATCCGTCATTATCTGCAGATCCTTCCCATTCACTATCAATAATTATGTTTTCTATTTCGTCATCATCGTTTGAAATAAAATCTCCACCTACTGAGATAATATCATCTTCAGATTCACCATACAATGTACATGTTGATAATTCGCTATTTGATGGATTATCTTCACAAACAATTTCATAACTATTTGGATTATTATCTTTGATTGAACAATTGAATGTTTTGTTTGTTGTTGTACCATCAGACCATACATAACCTTTACTTAGAACAGCAGAAACACTATATGTTCCAACTTTGGTTGCTTTGTTGTCTTTAAATGTGTAAGAACTTGGTGAAGTTTTAGTTAGAACTTGTTCTTTGCCGTTATAAGTTAGATCATTACAATAGTTTTCTGATGTTGGTATTACTTGTTTAGCTGTTTTAGAAGTTCTTGTTCCTCCACTATCAAAGCAATGATATTCATTACTAATTAATTGACAAGTATCTTTTAAAGCAGATCCGGTAGGTCCAGTTCCATATTCGTTAGCTTTTGTTCTAAAGTAATACACTTTATTATTAACTGTTTGGAAGCCCTTAACCATTTCACCTGCAGGTCCAGTTCCGTATTGATCTTTGGCAGGTCGTAATAGATATAAGTCAGTTCTTCCGTTATACTGAATGTTTCTTAAACCAGTTAACATTTCTCCAGTTGGTGAACAACCAGTATTTAGTTCACAGAAATAATACCAACCTTTTCTACCATTGTAATCTAAGTTTTGCCAACCGGTTACCATAGCTCCGGAACTATTAAAGTAATACCAACCTTTTTTATTATTATATTCTAAGAATTGCCAGCCGGTTTGCATTGCTCCGTTACTATCAAAATAGTACCAATCCAACTGACCTTTATATTCTAAGTGTTGCCAACCAGTTACTGGTTTACCATTTTTAAAGTAGTAGTAATAATCACCACTTGTAAATGAAAGTTTTTGCCAACCGTTCATTGCATTGGAAATATCATAAGAATAGAAGCCTACCTTCCAACTATTTTTACCATTATCAAATTGATAACTAATAAGCATTTTATTTCCATCAAAAGCAATATTATCTAATTCACCATATAAGTCTTTACCTGAGATATAGAATGTTCTATTTATAGGATATGAGTTACCTGAAACATCATATTCATAAATTAATGCACTATATGGTTCTTTACTATTGTAGTGATTTGGTTGATGAGATGATTTTTGTCCGGCTTCAAATGTTGCTACATATAGTTTATTATTTCTATATGCTAAACTTTGGAAAGTTAAATTTGTTGTTGTACTAAAGATTTCAGTCCATTTAAAGTCTAGTGTTACATTATATACTTTAGGTGTTGAATGACCAATATATCTATTTCTTGTATAGTCATAAGTAAAGCCAGAATAGCCATCATTTGTAGAACCTGTGCTACTTAGACGATAATTTGTTATTTGATAACTATTACTTATTTTAAATGCTGCTATTTTACGTCCTTGTACTGGTCCGCTATTTGCACTAGTACTATACCAAGGGTTAGCTGTTATTAATACTTCACCAGTATTGGAATTATATGCTAAATCGTTGGCATGACCAAAACAGTAATCATCTATGATGTTTAATACTTTATAGGTATTTTTATCAGCAATTACTAATAGTGTATTTTTTTTGTTGTTTTCTTCTGAGGATTTACCATTGTTTGGATTATAAACTAAAGTAAAGATTAAATATTTGTCTGTTATGGTCATTCCTTGCATACCATAATCATAGAAATCTAAACCATCTAAACCATATTTACTTGGATCTATATCGTAATGTCCATAAGACAAGTCATACATTTTTTCTAATTTTGGATAGATACGTGTAAGATTAGCACTAGGAGTATTCCAGTTTAAATCTGTTGCAGCTCCGTAAGATATTCCTTTTTTATCTGATGTTATATTTATTGTTAAGATGCTAACTATAGAAAAAACTATAATAAATAATGCGATGTATAGAAATTTGTTAGAACTCTTACTAGTTTTTATCATATTTATCTATCCTCCATCTTTCTATTTAATTTTATCATATTTTGTTGTAAATATAGTATAGAAATGCAAGTATCTAACTAATATGTAATTACTAAATCATTTAAAAAAACGGATGGAAATCCGTTTTTATTATGCACATCTCATTTTAACATTATCATTATTTTGACCTAGAATAGCACAGCTAGTTTCATAATGCATACTTGCGTATCCATTTGTTTTAGTGTCACCATTGTATGAACCATCTGTACATGTGTAAGTATGTCCGTCAGAAATAGTTTTACATTGGTCACTTTTAAATACTTGGTTTAAAATAGCAACATTACTACTATGGTATTGACCTGCAGTTGTTCCTTCTAAACAGTAGATATTATTATCTTTTAAGATACATGAATATGCTCTAGTTATTCTATTGTTTGTTAGAACAAAACCAAAGAAGTTATGTCTTTGTTTGCCACCGGGTGTTTTTAAGTTGTTAACATCTGTTGTATATTCACTATCAGATAATGTTGAACCAAAAGTTCTTTCATCAGTGAAGTATGCATATACACATCCTTCGCAATTGATTACTTTTTCTACTACTACTTTTTCATTATCGATAGGTTTGTTATCTTCGTCATCTATATCAAGTATTTCATCATCGTTTGTGATAGTTTCTTCTCTATCTTTTTTACGATCTTCTTCGTAGTCTTTCTTTTGTTCTTCTTTTTGTCTTTCTTCTTTCTTTTTCTTCTCTTTTTCAGCTGTTCTTGTTTTGTCTCTTGATGATTCTTCATCATCGTCTTTGTCACCACATGCTGTTAAAGTAAAGATAGCTATGATAGCTAATAAAGCAATTAATAGTTTTTTCATAAAGTTCACTCCTCACTTATATATTATAACTTATGTTTAATGTTATTACTATATTCATTGTTGTATTCTTCTATATACAATAAAATATCTCTTAATAATTTATCAGCAGAAGAAGAATCAAATGATACACTGCTATCATCTATGTAGCAATTCTCATATCCAGGAATCAAGCTACCAAAAGGTGGCTCATTAATAATATCACCATTGGTAGGTTCTAACAATGTAGAACGTAAATTTTGAAAAAAATCATTTGTTTTAGAATCATCTAAATCAAACAAAACATATCCATAAGTAATTTGTTTATTTCCATGCCCCTTGCAACATGCTAAAGTGTTTATTTTATTTTTAAATAATGATTCTAAAAGATTTCTTAATGCTTCGCTTCCTTCAGAGTATTCTAAAGCTGCTGCATGGATATCTTCTAAGTTCTCTATAGGTCTTTTGTCACAGTTCATATGATTAACATATTTTTTGCATACTGCCATGTCATTTGTTAATTCTTTAATAGTATATATTAATGAAGGGACATCTAATACTTGAGATCTCTTACCTTCTAATTCAAGTCTTGTTAATTCACTTTTTATATCAAGTTCTGCTGATCCATTAATTTTTAAGGCGATAAGCAAAAATGTCAAAAAGTAAGTAGCATAGTCAATATTTTTATTAAATACTTCCCTAATTGAATCACAATCAATACTGGCTAGTTTCTCTTTTGAAATATTAGCTTTTTTTAGTAATAGTTTAATTCTTTTATTACCATTTTGGTTTTCTAATACTACTTTATCAATTGCATTTAGTTTAATAAAAAATTGTATTAAGCTAGTTAAGGTATCATCTTTAATATCTTCTAGTTCATCTGCTATCCAAATAACATAATCATTATTCTCTTTATCTATTTTTAAAGATAAATATAATAAAGAGTTTATTTGTTCAAGTATTTCACCCATAGTTTTCACCTATAAATAGTGTATGGCATATGATAAAGAAAGTAAAGGTTAGATTATTTTTAAGCATAAAAAAACGAACTTTTAATAGTTCGGAATTTTTTAATTGGTAGCGACGGTGTGATTCGAACACACGACCTGCCGGGTATGAACCGGATGCTCTAGCCAGCTGAGCTACATCGCCATAAATCAACGTAAATTAAATATATCACATTGATTTAAAATTAGCAAGTTTTTTATTTATTTTTTCTTACTTTTTCTAGAGATTTATCAGCAATTGCATATACTTCATCATTATTTGCATTGATACCAAAGTAATCTAATAATCCTTGAAGTGATAAATCGCCACTAAGTGTTTCTCCTACTTTAACATTTGTTCTTAATTCGTCATCTCTAAATCTAGCCATTAATGCTTCTGAATATAGATATCCTAAACCATAGCTAGCTGCTAAGTTTTTACGATATTGTTCTGCTGTTCTAATTGTTGCTGGTGTTTTAATCCAAGGTATTTGTTGTTCATAACTCATTAGTTGTAAAGCTCCAAGTGGATGAATTTTAGCGACTTTTTTTATTGTATCTACTTCTTCTAGGAATTCTTTGATTTCTTTTTCATGAGTATCATAATGCCATGCGATTGCTTCTAGTCTTGTTTCTGATATCATTTGTTGTAAACGTGGATTAAATAAGATTTGAGATAGTAATTCAGTTGCTCTTTTTTCTACATAGATAGATAATATTTCTTCATAGTATCTTTTTTGGTTATAATCCATTTTCATTAATTGACAATGATAATGAGTATATTCATGTAGTAAAGCTATGATACTAGATATATGATCAAAGTCTGGTATTTCAATAGCTCTTTTTATATTTGTTGGATTATCTTTTTCTATTAATTGAAGAGATATTCCTTCTAATATTTCTCTTGAATCACTTACATATAATTTATCTCTTACTAATTCGGAGAATTCAGGTAAAAATTCTTTACCAAAGATTTGTAGTACTAGATAGAATGCCATTTTAAAGAATTCATCTCTACTAGCTGCTTCTGGTATTGATTCTATAAAGAATTCTCTTGGTCTTAGTTTTATGACTTTTTTAATATATTCTTGGTATTTCTTTTGAGCGTCACCAACTTTTAAATCAACTATAGTTGGATCTATTTTTTTATCTTGAACATCACGTCCAAAAGATTCAATTATACCATTTTCAAA
>JAFPMR010000285.1 GCA_017411235.1 Bacilli bacterium
AATAGTATTCATGAATTACTACTCCACCCTTATCTTCATAGGCATCACTAAATACAGAATAACCAACGATAGGATTAGTATATCTTGTATAAACACAATAGTATTTACCACCATCATTCTTACAATTATAGCCTTTATAATTAATATCATTAAACTTTAATTCATTCTCAGTATTAAAGACATTCTTTTGATATTCCATAAACTTAGAATTATTAATGATTATAATATCGCAGCTATCTTTTTCTGTAGTAAATTCTACATTAGCTGTAATATAGCAATAAATCTTAGTAGCTTCATACTTTTTAACTTTATAATCATCTTTCTTTAAATTATCAAAAACATACTCAATACTCTCTTCATTACTTAAAGAAGAAGTATCTAAATCAGCTTTTCTAAGCAAAGTATTATTTTCAATCCTTGGATATAAAATCTGAATAGTTGGATCATCTAAAGGTAACTTAGTTCTTGATAACATTTCTACACCTTTTTGAATATTATCATTAATACCAATTATGAAATAACCAGAAACAGATAAAATAACTACAAGAATAATTGTTTTAATTACATCTTTCATTATTTCACCTCTATCTTAGTTTAGAATCAATAATTATTGTAGTTGGTCCATCATTTAATAGTTCAACTTTCATATCAGCTCCAAATATACCATCATAGGTTGGAACTAATTCATTAAGTTGTTTATTAAATTCTTCATACATAGGTTTAGCTTTTTCACCATTTAAAGCTAATACATATGAAGGGCGATTTCCATTACGTACATCACCATACAAAGTAAATTGACTGATAGAAAGTATTTCACCCTTAACATCAAGTACACTAAGATTCATAACATCATTTTCATCTTCGAATACTCTTAAATTAGCAACTTTTCTAACACAATACTTTATATCATCAGTCGTATCTGTATCAGTAAAACCAACTAATACCATTAAACCTCTTTTTATTTCATTAACTAGTTTCTTATCTACTGTTACACTAGCATAATTAACTTTTTGAACAACACATCTCATTATCTATTTTTCCTTTCTACTGAAATCACAGATGATAAAGACTTAAGATCAGCAATAAAGTTTTCAAGATGTACTGCGTCATCAGTTCTAATAGTTAAATCAAATACTGTTTGAGTTTCTTCCTCAATAGTAGCAACTGATTCAATAAAGATATCTTTCTGTGAAGCCTTTGTAATAATATCTAATAGATTATTCTTACCAATCGTCGTAGATATTCTAATATCAGTTAAATAATGAGAATCACTACTCATATTCCATTCAACAGGAATTAAACGATTACTATTTTTGATATTTATACAATCAACTTTATGTACGCAAATACCTTCACCCTTAGTAATATAACCAATAATAGGATCTCCTTTAACTGGTTTACAACATTGAGCAATAGTAACTAATATATCATCAATACCAGCAACTATAATATCTCCTTTATGAGCCTTATTAGTTAAATCAGCTCTATTACTTACCTTACCAAGATAAATATCTACTACATCTTTTTTATCTGCATAAATAACATCAATAACATATCCAGGAGTATATCTTAAAGAACCAATATTTAAATATAAATCATCTAAAGTATCGACTCTTAAATCATATAAAACCTTATTTACATTATCTTCAGATAATACATCATTAAGAACTAACTTACGTTTCTTAACTTCTCTTTCAAATAACTCTTTACCAGAATTAATATAATTTGTTCTATCTTGTTTACTGAAATAAGACTTAATCTTACCACGTGCTTGTGCAGTCTTAGCAAAGTTCAACCAATCTTTATTAGGATTCGGTTCTTTACCAGTATTAATCTTAACAACATCGCCATCTTCTAGTTCATGATCTAGAGGAACAATTTGGTCATTAACAATAGCTCCAATTGTTCTTTCTCCAACACCACTATGAATACGATATGCAAAATCAATAGGTGTAGCTCCCTTAGGTAACTCTAAAACATCACCTTTAGGAGTATAACAATATATTAAGTCCCCTATAATTTCATTATTTACAGATGAAGCAAAATCACTATCATTAGAAACATCATTGTTTTGTTCAATAACATTTCTAAACATTTCAAGCTTTTGTTCCATCATAGCTTGAACTTTAACAGCACCTTTTTCTTTATAAGACCAGTGAGAAGCAATACCTTTCTCAGCAATCTCATCCATTTCATAAGTTCTAACTTGAACTTCAAAAGGATGTCCATCAATACCAATAACTGTAGTATGTAAGCTTTGATACATATTCTCCTTAGGTTTAGCAATATAATCTTTAAACCTTCTAGGCATTGGTCTATATTTACTATGAATTAAACCAATAGTTAAATAACAATCTTCTTCAGTATCTACAAATACTCTTAAAGCCAATATATCATAGATATCTTCAAATCTCTTACCATTGTCCATCTTATTATATAGACTATGAACAGATTTAACACGTCCTTTAATTTTAAAGTTAACGCCATTTGAAGTAAGTATCTCTGAAATACTATCTTTCATTCTTTGTAATAAATCATTTAGTTCATCACGAGAAGCATCAAGTTTCTCTAAAATATCATTATAAACATCTGGTTTAGTATATCTTAAGCACCAGTCTTCAAGTTCACTTTTTATACTATTAATACCTAAACGATGCGCTATAGGTATTAAAACAGCAGTAGTTTCATTAGCTTTAGCTTTTTGATCCTCAACAGGTAAAGCATATAGAGTTCTCATATTATGAAGACGATCAGCTAATTTAATAAACAAAACTCTAACATCTTCAGATAATCCAACTAATACCTTTCTTAAGTAAGCTGCTGTAGCATCTTTATTATCAGTTAATTCAAGACGATTAATCTTACTTACACTCTTAACTATCTTAGCAATCTCTCCACCAAATTCTTCTTCTATTTCATCTAAAGTAGCATCAGAATGGTTAATAGTTTCATGTAATAAGGCTGCTGCAATAGTAACATAGTCAACATTTAAATCAGTAAGAATGTTAGCTACCTCTAAAGGGTGAGTAATATAGTCATCCCCATTTAATCTTTTCTTACCTGCATGATGCTCTAAAGCAAAAGCATATGCATTATGTATAACGTCTAATTCATTTTCCTTTTTAATAATCTTTTTAACTTTTATATATAAATCATCATAAGT
>JAFPMR010000286.1 GCA_017411235.1 Bacilli bacterium
GAAGATAGAAGAGTAGATCAAGTATCATTAGGTTATGGTAGATGTTTTATTCATCTAAAAGATGATACCATTGCTTTAGCTCATGATCTAAAGAATACTGATAATAATATTAAAAGTACTATGATATTTAGAGGACATTCTCATAAATTTAGAAATAGAGAAAACAAAATAATCAATGTTCCTGCTGTAACAGATAACTATCAAGGACCATATGAATATATTCCTTTACCAGGATTTCTAGATATCGAATTTATCTTCTTCGATAATAAAATCTTCAAAGTAGACTTAAGACAATTAACATTCCAAGACAAAGATTTACATCTTACAACAGAAGAAACAATGATCATAAGACCAGAGAATGAAGAAAGATATCAAAAGAGATTAGAAAAGAAAAAAAAGTATAATAAAACACAATAAATGTGTTATAATACAAATAGGGAAGGCACATACAAGTGCTACCTAGATTTTTGGTAGCACCCTTTAATGGGTGCTTTTTGTTTTTTTAATAACTATCATTTGAATAGAATTAAAAGGATGATAATTATGATTAAAGAAAAAACTAATAAGTCTTTCTTTGACATATAAATCACCTCCTCGCGAGGTAGCACCCATTATATGCCTTCACCCTATATATACTCCGTCGAAGTCGGATTTCCTTTTTTTAAGGAAAATTTGTTAAAAACCCCCCCTAGTGAGATAATTATCTTATGAAGGGGGTTTTATTATGGAAAGCAATATCTATACTAAAGATTATCTAGTATCTAGACTTATTACTATGAATAAAGAAGTACCTGGTTATAGTAAAGTATATTACCAAGCTAATGAAAACTTAGTAGACTATCTAGATACTGATTTTTATGATAAAGATGTCTTTTCCGTCTTAGCATCATCAGATCAAGTCTTTACAGCACGTTTTTTAGACGCTAAGACAGTAGATTCCTTTGATTTTAATAGATTAACCCTTTATTACTATTATTTACGTGTATGGTCCATTAAATATGCAAATGAACTATATCCATTAGTACTAAATGGTAATAAATGGTTAAATCATTTATTACATTTAGTAAAACCTTCATCAGAACAAGAACAAAGAGCATTAGAGTTCTTTAAACAACATATAAAAGATTACTCTAATTTATATAATTTATTCTATAACATAGAAGCTCAACCAGAAGGTAAAGTTCTATATACTAAACCAGAAGAATTAAAAGGTTGTATTGAACAACCTTTAGAATTCTTCCATCTAGATATGTTTAAACAAATAGAACTAGAAAGAACATACGATATTCTTTTACTATCTAATATCTTAGATTGGGCAAGAAATGACCAATCTAAACTAAGAATAGTAAAAGAAAATATCGATAGATTACTAAGACCAAATGGTATTGTAATCTGTTCTAACTTAGTAAATAGAAATCTATCACCAGAAAAAGAAGTATTTAGTGAATATAGTTTTAACCAAACAGGTAGAACTTATACATATACAAAAAGATAAACAATCGTTTATCTTTTTATTTACATTAAAATGTCTATCTAAAAAAACATCTTCATTAAACTATACTTTAACAATGCTATAATAAAACTAGAAAGAGTAGGAGATTATATGAAAAAAATAATAGCATTCTTATTTCTACTATTTACACCTTTCTTAGTTAAAGCTGCAGATGTAGAAATAAAAAGTATTACTGAAATAGGTAAAACTGGAGATGTAGTAGTTAATAGTGATCCAACATTCGATGGAATGAAGATTAACTTTGATTTAGCATTTACTAATGTAGAAGACTCAGTTACTTATAAAGTAGTAATAAAAAATAATACAAAGGAAGACTTAGAAATTGAGCGTGATGCTCAATATGGTAAAGATAATTACATTAAATATGAAGCATCATTTACTGATGGTACTAATGTAATTAAAGGTAATTCTGAAAAAGAAATAACTATTAAAGCATCTTATGATAAAGAAATACCTGTAGAAGCATTTGATAATGGTGTATACAATGAAAAAGGTACCGTATCAATTAGTTTTGTAGGAGAAAAAGAAAACCCTGGTACAGCTGTATTTATACCAATAGCTATAATTACAGTATCAGTAGTATCTATAATAGCAATAATATTAGCAAAACATGGTATGAAAAAAATTAGTGTATCAATTGTTATTCTTACACTAATAGCATTACCAGTAATTGGTAATGCTCTAAGAAAGATATCATTTGATATCGAAGCTAAGATATTTATTCAAGATAGATGCTATACTTTAGATACTACAATAGGTAGTTTTGAAGAAGGAAAAGAAACAAAGAAGATCTGTGTACAATTTACTGAAAATAAATA
>JAFPMR010000287.1 GCA_017411235.1 Bacilli bacterium
AAGTATTTTACATATGGTAAAGTATTTCAAATAGTAAACACTTATCGTAATCCCCAAGAACTAATTAATGTAGCAGGTAAGTTTATTATGATGAATAAAAAACAACAAAAAAAGAATCTAATCTCCCATAAACATCTTACTAAACCAGTAGTTATCTATTATTTAAATAACAAAGTAAAAGCTTTAAAAGAATTACTAAAACAAATAGATTGTCAAGATATCATGGTACTTGGCAGAAACAACAAAGATATTTACAAATATATAGATTCTACATTTACACAAAAAGAAGATTACTATACATATGAATATAAAACATTTAGATATCTAACTATTCATAAATCAAAAGGTCTAGAAGCCGAAAATGTTATCTTAATAAATGTCGTAGATAACTTAATTGGTTTACCAACTAAACTAAAACAAGAATCTATTTTAAAGTATGTTAACAATACAAAAGATTATTATCCTTATGAAGAAGAAAGAAGATTATTCTATGTAGCACTTACTAGAACAAAAAATAAGACTTATATTATAAGTCCTTATAAAAATGAATCAATATTCATTAAAGAAATATCTAAATACAAAGATGTTGAAATCATAAAAAAATAAACCTTGCGGTTTATCTATGCATAGATCTAGAATCATTATCTACTAATAATTCATCTGATCTTGAATGATTGTTAATTTCTTTTTGAACTTCAGAAAATCCTTTTCTAAATTCTTCAATTTGTTCTGGTGTTGCATCCTTTAAATATGTTTCATCTAATCCTTCATAAGCAAATTGTTTACCAATTTCATAAAAGTTTTCTTTATTATATTTATCACTTAATGCCAATGGCCATCACCTGCGCTTATTATACCATCAAAATATTTTATATGCTATAAGAATTATTATTAGTGTATTCTAATGCTATTAGTTCGATTTATGGCTGAAGTATGCTATAATACATGTGGAAAAAGAGGGATAACAATGGACAATAAGAAAAATGTATTAATAACTGGATCTAGTAGAGGTATAGGAGCAGCTACAGCAAGAGAATTCGCTAAACATGGATTTAATGTTGTAATTAACTATGTCTCTAACCAAGAAGCAGCAAATGATTTAAAAGCCGAACTAGAAACTAATTATCATATAAAAGCACTTGTTTATAAGTGTGATGTTTCAAATGAAGATGAAGTATATGAAATGGTTAAAGCTATAAAAAAAGAACTAGGAGATATTGATGTATTAGTAAATAATGCTGGAATAGCTATCGATTCTACTCTTGAAGATAAAAAAGTAGAAGACTTTAAACGCATCCTAGAAGTAAACCTAATAGGAACATATAATACATGTAAATTAATAGGAACTAAAATGTTTAAGAAAAAACAAGGATCTATTTTAAATATTTCTTCTACAAATGGTATTGATACATACTACCCATATAGTTTAGATTATGATGCTTCTAAAGCAGGCGTCATATCTTTAACACATAACTTTGCTGTAAGTTATGCACCATATGTAAGAGTAAACTCAATCGCACCTGGATGGGTTAATACAGAAATGAACAAAGAATTAGATGAAGAATATGTAGCTGAAGAATGCAAACGCATTCTATTAAATAGATTCTGTGAACCAGAAGAAATAGCTAAAGAAATCTACCATGTAGCGGTAGAATCAACATACCTAAATGATGCAATTATCAAAGTAGATGGAGGAAGATATTAATGCTAGAAGAATTAGGTATATCAAATGAAACAATAGAATTAATAGAGAAAGCAGAAAAAGAATTAAAACCTATCTATGAAGAAATAGATAAAAATTGTAACTATAATAGTTTAAAAGTCTTAAGTGCTTTTCAAAAATATCAAGTACAAGAAGGATTCTTTAATTCAACAACTGGATACGGTTACAATGACTTAGGAAGAGACAATATAGAAAAAATATTTGCTGAAGTATTAGATGGAGAAGATGCTATCGTAAGAAGTCAATTTATCTCTGGAACACATGCTCTAACAGTAGCTTTATTTGCATTCCTAAGACCAAATGATTTAATGTTATCAATCAGTGGTTTACCATATGATACATTACATGAAGTAATAGGAATAAAAGAAAATAAAAGTAGTTTAATTTCTTATGGAATTAAATATGATCAAATAGATTTAGTAGATAATGATTTTAATTATGAAGCTATTAAAGAATATTTAAAAAAGAATAAAGTAAAACTAATTGAAATCCAAAGAAGTAAAGGATATTCAACTAGAAAGAGTATTACTTTAGATAAAGTAGAAAAAGCTATCAAAACAATTAGAGAAGTAGACAAAGATGTCATTATCATGGTAGATAATTGTTACTGTGAATTTGTTGAATTAAATACACCACTAACAGTAGGTGCTGATGTAATGGTTGGTTCTCTAATTAAAAACCTAGGTGGAGGAATAGCTCCAAACGGTGCTTACATCGCTGGAAGAAAAGATCTAGTAGATCTAGCTGGAGAAAGATTAACTTGTCCTGGAGAAGGTAGAGAAGTAGGACCAACACTAGGTATCAACAAACAATTATTACAAGGTTTATTCTTTGCGCCTCATGTTGTATCTAGTAGTTTAAAAACAGCTGTATTAACAGCTAAAGTATTAGAAGACTTAGGTTATAGAGTAGAACCAAAATATGATGAACATCGTGCAGACATAGTACAAAATATTATCTTTAACGATGAAGAAAAATTAATAAAATATGTTCAAGGAATTCAAGCTGGATCTCCAATAGATTCTAACTCAATTCCAATGCCATGGGATATGCCTGGATATGAAGACAAAGTAATCATGGCATCGGGTTCATTTACTCAAGGTTCATCTATTGAATTATCTTGTGATGCACCAATAAGACCACCATATATTGCCTATCAACAAGGTGGGCTAACATATGAATATGGTCGTCTAGGGGTTGCAAGAGCAATTGAAGAGATGAAAAAGTAAGTAAAATGCTTACTTTTTTATATATTTAAAGTATAATTTATGTTATACTTAAATAGAATAATGAATAATTATGATAGAAAAGGTGAAAAACATGTTAAATCCAATGACTGACGACGAAATAGAAGAATTAGCTGGGGTTAAAGAAATAGACAAAAATATGCTAAAAGTTCGTAAAAATGGTTTGGCCTTAACAGATAATCAAGTTAGTACCTTAGGAAGATATAACATTGATGCGGCAAAAGCCAAAGACATGAATGAATTACTATACATGATTAGTAGAGTAGAAGATCCTGACGATGACGAACTAACAGAATTAGCAGATCATTTAGCCGAAGTTAATTACTATCAAAACACAAGGCAATAATGACATCTGTCGGTATAATAAAAAGAAATCAAAGGAAAAAATTTAAACGCTACAAAGAACTAAACGAAATAACAACAAAAAATGACGAAGCTTACATTTATTTAAAAATAAAAGATATGGATAGTATCATATCTGGTTATTCAGCAGATGAAAGACCAACATTAAATAGTGATTTCTATGATTTAATTGAAACAAAGGCTTCAGTCATACCATTGGATTTACCATTAGTATTAGCAATTAAAAATGATAATTTCACCAGTTCAGATAAAATTCTTATTAGAAAACTAATCAAGAATCATTTTGAACTAAAAAGAGTTGCTAAAGAAGTCGAAGAAGACACATTGAGAAGAAAAGCAAGATTCCTACTTACAACAGGAATCCTATGCATTTGCATAAGTTATGTCTTATGGAATATGAGCAGTTTAACATTTATTAATGAAATAATATCTGTACTTGCTTCATTTAGTATTTGGGAATTTGGTTCCCTAATGTTATTCGATTATGACGAAATAAAAGAAGAAGTGGTTAAATATAATCACCTCTCAAAAATAAGAATAATTTATGATAAAGATATTTAATAAAAAATATGTTATAATTAAGAGAGATAAAAAGAACTGGAGGGGTAAGTATGGAAGGTACTAACCAAATATTTAAAGTTGAAATAGAAAGTGGAGAGATTGTAGATGCTGAATTATTATCTGTTGTTGAAATAGATGATAAAGAATATGCTGTATATTCAATCGATAACGATAATGGCACTGTCGATATCCTTGCTTCATATGTAGCAAAAGATGAAGAAGGTTACGACAAACTAGTAGACATTACAAATCCAGTAGACAAAGAGAAAGTATTTAATTTTATTAAGGGACTTATTGCTTAATACTTGAAAGGAGAACAATTATGGCTGATTTAAAAAACGAAAATCCAAATGCTGTAAAATATTTTAGAGAAAGAGGAAGAAGATATTTTGAACTTCGCGAAGATTTGAAAAGATTCCAATTAACAGAAATTGAATTGGGAGATTTGTCAATCGAAGAAATAAGAAAGATAGGAGCTATAGTTCAAGCAAGATATTCTAGTGGTGGAATAGTTGAAGTAGAAAAACTACAAAGAATCTATGAAAAACAAGCTAGTATATTCGAAGCAGCTTTAGCTGATTTTGAGCATACTCCATTAGAGGACATGCCTAAAATCCAAGTTAATAAGGATAAAGCTGAAACTATGCTTAACCTAATCAACATGTTCAAAAATATTTCAGTAAGACTTAGCGAAAGTAGAACTCAAGCTGAAACAGCAGTTAAAACAATTGACGAAGCTAGAAGAAATCTTACTGAAGCAAGCAAGAACATTGCTGGTGATGGAATAGTTCCAAGTGTAGATCAATTCAAAAAAGCAATTAATTCATTTGAAGCAGCAAATGGTGCATATGAATCAGCAGCATATGCCTATAATCAAGCTACCTTACAAGAATTACCTGAATTAGGTTTAAAAGTAATGCCTCTTACAGATTTAAAAGAATTATATATTGTATTAAGATCTGCTATTAAATATGCGAGATTACAAGAACCAAAAGATCCTTCAAAAGCTCCTAAGATTCATAGAAACCTAGTTGCTTTAGAAGAAGCAGTAGATTTAATTGAAAGCAGAGTAGATAAACAAACATTAGATTTATTAATAGCTTCTGTTGATGATAAATTCAAAGAAGATGAAAGATCATTCGAAGAAGACGATAAGAAGAAAGCAGAACGTGCATTCTTAGCACAATTATCTGCAGCATACAATGCAATGCTTAATGCATTTAAAGCAAAATATTCATCTAAAGATTGGAATTCATTTGGACTTAAAAAAGCTATATCTGATAAAGATCAATTATTAAGAGAAGGCTTTGAAGATGTTCCAGTTGAAACAAAACTAGCACACGATGCTACATTTGCTAAATCTTATAAAGAATTACTTCAAAAATATTATGGTGAAGCTTTATATGCTGCTATTGGCGAAGTAGAAAACACTATTGGCCAAATAGAAGCACTTAACAAGTTGAACCCTGAAGATAAATCACTAGCTGCTAAAGTTGAAGCAGTTATGGGTCAAATTGCTAGATTCAAAGAATCACAATTCGTTAAAGAAGGCGGAGTAGTAATTACTCAAGGAGAAAACTCAGTAGAATTTAAATTTGCTGATGAAAAAGTATCAAGCCGTAGGGTTGATAGAATCCTAAGTGATGCACTATACGAAAAACTACATCCTAAGAAAGATGAAACACCTGAAGATAAAAAAGATGAAAAGCCAGAAGAGAAAAAAGACGAAAGACCTGAAGATAAAAAAGATGAGAAGCCAGAAGAGAAGAAGGATGAAACTCCTGCTGAATCTGAAGCTAGAGATATTAAATTCTATCTTGATTTATTAAAAGAAACAAATGCTAAGGTAGAAGAAGTTAATAGAATTAACAAAGCTCTATTAGTAACAACACAATTCAGTGATATGAACTTAGAGAACTTACGTTACGATGTTAAAGCAGAAAACTCTGCTGTATATACATCTGCAATAATTACACAATTACGTATTCAATTATCTGATAAACGTTATGAGTTCTTAAAGAAATATGGTAAATACATTGTTTCTACTCCAGAAGTTAAAGAAGCAAAAATCGATGAAATTAAATTCGATGCTGAAATTGATGATTTCTTAGCTAAACATGACGAATTAATTGTTGATGCTGAAAGAGAAATTGTTAAACTAATGAAAGAAAAACCTGAGAAGTATGAAGAAAGAGTAGAAGTACTAAAAGACTTCATTAAAGCTCAAAACTCATTAATTAGAAGATTCTTAATTTCAGAATCAATTACAAAAGACATTGATATCGCAGCAATTCTAGAAGCCAGAAATGCTCGTAAAGCAGAACTTCATAGACAAAAAGACTTGGCTGAACAACAACAAAGAGATAATGAACCAGACGTTCAACCAGATGTTAAACCAGATACTCGTCCAGATGAGAAACCTAACGTTCAACCAGATGTTAAACCAGATACTCGTCCAGATGAGAAACCTGACGTTCAACCAGATGTTAAACCAGATACTCGCCCAGATGAAAAACCTGATGAAAAACCAGATACTCGTCAAGACGAGGAACCTGAAGAAAAACCAGATGAAAAGAAACCTAATGGTCATTCAGATGAAAAACCTGATGAAAAACCAGAGGAAAAACCAGACGAGAAGAAACCAGATGAAGTTCCATTTGAACCAGTACCTAAGGGAACTACAGTTCCACATGTACTAATCAAGAACACTGTGTTATTATTCAATCCTCGTAATAATAGAAAGATTGCTAAAAAGATTAGCGCTAATGATAGATTGTTTACTAATTCACCAAAAGTTACTACAACATTAATTAAGAATGGTGTAAGAATTCAATTAAGTAAACAAGTAAGAGAAAGATTAGCAGAATTAGGAGCTAAATTAAGTCTAGTAAATAAAGAAAATAAACGAATCAGAACAAGTCAACTTGTTGATGGTCAAGCAGAAAGTCAAGACTTAGTATTCAAAAAAGATCATGACGTTAATTTTGAAGATTACGCTGTAGAAGTAAGAATACCAAATGGCGATAAATCAGCAGTAATTTTCGGAGATGAAGAACTTCACAGAAGTAGATAATATAAAAGCACGTTAAGTGCTTTTTATATTGAAAAAAAGTCATAAAAATAGTATCATTAATAGTAGATAAGTATATCAAAGAATAAAGAGAGGAGTTGTTTTTTGTGTCTGAAGAAAATGAAAATCAATTAGAACAAAATGTTGAAAAAACAAAAGATGATAAAAAGAACAAATTAGAAGCAGCTCCAGAAGAACCTATTACTATCATGCCTACCATGATAGATGATAGTATTGATGTACAAGAAAAGAGAAGGGACTTATCAGCAATAATCCCTAAAGAAGAATCAAATAATGCATCTGAAGGAGCTATTGCAATCACTAGTAAAGAAAATGAACTTAAAGGTGATGGAGCAATATCTATAGGAACTATAAATATCGATGGTGAAATAACCATGAATCCTAATGCAGCACTTCCTGCTCAAATAGATATTGCAGAAAGAAAAAAGATTGCTCAAAAAAACAAAGGTATCTTTAAGAAAGAAAAGAAAAAGAAAGCAAATAAAACTGCTCAAAAAGTACAAAATACAACTTCTTTAATGGCTTTAATAATAATCATTGGTTTAGCAGGTTTCTTCTATTGGTATAAACATCATCCAACAGAAAAAGACTTCCAACCATTGACTGTAGTAGTAGAATACGGTGATCCATTACCAATAAGAACTAGTAGTTATGTTAAACCTGGTGTTGGAAAAGAAGTAGACGAACTTCAATATGCACTTGACTTATCAGAAGTTAAAATTGAAGAAGTAGGTGAGTATGTATTTACAGTTACATATAAAGGAATAGTTAAAGAAGGTACTGTAATAATACAAGATACAACACCACCTGAATTAGTAGTAAAAGAGTATTCTATAAAAGAAGGAAATACATATGATGCATCTAAATTTGTTGTATCATGTATAGACTACAGTGGATGTAATCCATCCTTCCAAGTAGAAGCCGAAGGAAAATATGACTTCCCTGGAACATATGTAATTCACGTAACTGCAACAGATGGTTATGCAAATACAACAACTAAAAAAACCAGCTTAATAATTGAATCTGCTGGTACAATAAAGAACTATGTTAGATATTATGGATTCAGCATGTCTGCTGGATATGAAAAGACTGAAGAATATGAAATCACTTATATTGATTATGATTCATACTCAGCAATCTTAAGAGGTACTAGAACAATTACATACGCATATCAAGAAGAGAGTAAGTACAACGAAGCTGTTAAGACATACAGTAACGAAGCTGGCTACTCATTTGATGATGCTCGTAAAGAAATCGTTTATGTAACATCAATAAATTCAGTTGGAAGCAACTATACTAAACTTGATGATATAGAAGAGTACTTGAAAAAAGAAGGATTTAGATCTTACTAATCCTTCTTTTTTTATGACATAAATATTTGAGTCCAATAAGTTCTACCACCAAAAGTATAACGTCCTATACCAATATACCTATACTCTGATGAAAGAATAGCTGACAAGTGGGATGATGAATTCTCCCAAGCGCCAATTGCTACTTCCCAATCACTACCATAAGTAATGTTTTCACCAGCTTTATAAGATGTCTTAGGATTCGTTGCAATAGCTGTATAAACAGTTGAGAACTTAGTACCACCTAAACAACTTCCATTAGGTCTTTTGTGGCTGTAATAGCCGCTATAAGCCATTTCCATTGATCTAATCATAGCAACTCTATCTAGAGTATCATCTTCAATATAATGAGGTAAATTTCTATTTTCTCTCAATTGATTAGATCTATCTAAAATGTGTTTAATATCTGCTTTAGTACTTGATTTATTTAGTTCAGCAATAGCAGTACTTAATAAATCTTCTGAAGTAGCTTTATACTTACTAGCATCTAAACGATAACTAATATTTCCTACTGTACCCATATCTATTTGTCTAGCTCCATTTGTATATACATTTACCATAAATGTTGCATATCCTGATTGAACAGAACCAAAATATGTTTCCTTAACAACAAATTGGCTATATTTTGTTTCACGGTGATCAAGTTCACCATTAGGAGTTCCTGAATTAAATGTATCATAATATTCTTCTAACTTATGTTTAGTAACAGAACCACTATGACAAGTAGATGATGTACCACCGGATCCTCCAGATCCACCGGAACCACCGGATCCACCAGATCCACCGGAACCACCGGATCCACCAGAACCTCCTGAACTACCGGAACCTCCAGAACCACCGGATCCACCAGATCCTCCAGAAGAACCGCCACCAGATGGTTTATTACCTCCAGATCCACTAGAACCACCACCAGATGGTTTAGAAGATTTTGCTAGGATTTTTAATGTAACTTCACTAACAGTAGTATTACCAGCTAGGTCTCTAACTTCCACGTATACTTTGTGTTCACCAACAGAAGTATAATCTTCATTACTAATAATAGAAGTGTAGTGAGAATCTAACTGACTATTATCATAATAAGCTTTAACAAATACCTCAGGATCAATTTCTTCACCAACATAATAAGTAACATCCTGGAATTCAACAGCAGGAGGTATACTATCTACAACAGCTAACTTAGTAGTTAACTCATTATCATTATTATTAATTACAACTTCTAAGTTCCAAATACCTTTTAAGTACCTTAAACCATTAGATTCATATGTAAAATCATCGAATTTAACTTCTTCATTACCTTCAAAATAATTAATAGTAGCATCATCAGCAACTAGATAATGATCATCAAAATAATCTTTTATTTTTGGTAACTCTGAATTAGTTTCTATAGTTAAAACATCCTTAATAAATCCATTTTCAATAGCAATATATTTAGTACCATATAAATCAGTAAAACCTTTAACACTTTCATTCTTCTTAAATATAGAATCTTTAGCAACCCATAGAATAGAAAGGAAAGAAGCAATAAATAATATTAATGCTAAAGCAGCGAGTGCTGACATCTTGAATGACCAGAAGCCACCTTTTTTCTTCTTCTTTTTCTTTTTAACAGGTTCTTCTTTAATTAAATAACTCTTAAACTTTTTAGTTTTAACAGCTTTAGTTTTTTTCTCTTTTTTCTTAAATATCCACGAAAAAAAGTCTTTAAATGGTTTAAAGATTAATGCGAAGAAACCTAATATTTTCTTAAAAACCTTCTTCATGGGCACCCTCTACTATTCTAATTATAGCATAATTAGAACTTTTTATTTATAAAAAAAAGAACTATTTACTAGTTCTTTTCTAATCTTTTCTTGATACTATCTATTTCATCCTTTGCACGACTGTCATAAGGTAGAACATATTCTAGTATATTTCCCTCTTCATCTAGGAATAATACAAAGTCATCTCCCAAATAAATAGTATCCATATCACTAATATTAACATTAATATCTAAACTAGGATTTTCTAATTTACATAAATAAAGTAATGAATTAATCTTGGCCATATAAGTTTCACCAATATTATTACTTAATTTAGTAACACTATTTCTAATTCTTAAATAGAAATCAGAAGGATTATAGTATTTAAAACTATTCTTATCTATAACCATATCACTAGCAAGTAGAGTACTAACATTATCATTATAATTGGTATGCAATTCATTTAAATTTAATAAATTCTTATACTGACTGAATTCTATAAAATCAACACTATCTACATTAATTGGACTATTAATGTTAGAACATATAGTAGTATCAATAATAGTTCCACTACGACTTGTATAATTATCATTATTTACAATAGTAACAAAATCAATTCTTTCATTACTATCTTTAGTAATGTTAATTAATTGTTTAGCAAATAAGTGTAATAATTCATGATGATCAATATTTACTTTTCCTTCTAAACCATTCAAGTAAAGAGTATTACCATTTCTAACTCCAATTACTTTATTAGTTAGAACATCATTTTCATAAATACCTATTTGAACACCATTCTTATTTAAGATAGAGTAGTGTAATAAATCATTACCAACAGCGCCGATTCTATATAATGAATCTCCAATAACTCTATAAGTATCCTCATTATAATTATCTAGAGTTTCAATTCTATATTGTTCATTACGATAACACAAATATGGAATACTACTAGTACATCTCTTATGACCATTAATAAATAAATCAGTAAGCATCTCAATTCTCTTATTAACATCTTTTTCTTCATAATAACTATCTTTATAAATATCTTCGATAATTAAATGATCCAAAGACTTAATAACAGTATAATGACCTTTATCTAAAGAAGCTAAAGTATTATATAGAGTAATTAAAGTTCTATTCTTCTTAACTTCTTCACATAATCTATTCCATTTAGTAATAATAATACCTAAAGTATCTACAATACCTTCATAGTAACCATCTATTACCATAATTAAATTCTTTTTATTAATTAAGAAATCATATAAAGTATTAATATTAAAATCATGTTTATTTAACTCAAAACCATTAAAGATTTTTTCAATATCTTCCAAAGATAAAACATGTTTTTTAGATTCATAATATACATTAGTAAGAGGGAAGACAAAATTATAATTATCTACAGCTTTATAATAAGCATGAGAATGATAATTCTTAACTTTCTCATCATCCATACATTTATTAATAAACTTCTTAGTACGTTTAATAATACTATCTAATATATCAAGATACTTAACATATTCTAAAATATCATTGATATTATATAAATCCATATCATCTTTATATATAAGTGCTAAATTACTATAATCAATATCTACTTCACCATGTAACTTCTTAATTAATCCATTTAGGTAATTAAGTTTTTGTTTCTTATTGTGAGTTAGATTAAAGGAAACATCAGAGCTATAACAAATATTTTCCATTAATTCTTTAACTTGTTCATCAGTTAACTTATTCTTAAACTTATTTATTTCTTTATTAATAAGTTCTACATCTTTAACATCATCTAAATACTCTAAATATCTATCAGTATCTTCTGGTTTAGAAATACCAAGTTTATTTAAACAATTCTCTTTATCAAATCTTTCATGAATAATAGGAATTAAAACATGAGCTAATAAACTATCAAATTCTACTTCTGACTTAGCAAGATACTTCTTATAATCTTCTAGAATATTATCTATATTGTAATCATCTTTATAATAGATTCTAAATTCATCTTTATCATTATCAGTTAGAGTATTAACAAATAACTTAAACTTTAACTTATCTAAGAATGCTCTTCCAATTTCTTTTCTCTTGTTATATAAAATATGATCTTTAGGAGTAAAATTACGTAGAATAACATTCTCAAAATCTTTATTATATTCTTCTAACTTAGTATTCAAATAATGACTAACAAAGTCTTTAGAATAATCATAAATAGCTTGCTTTGCAGCATATTCATTAGTTTTATAAGTTCTAGTATATGTATATAACTTATCTAAGATATTATTGTAAGAATCAAATTCACTTTCTAACATTAAATAAATAATATTATCTAAGAAAGTATTCTTCTTAGCTTGAATAGATAAATCACTAAAACTATCTATATAGCCAATCTTTTCTAAGCTACTAGTAATCTTCTTATTAATATTTTGAAATATTGAAGAATTATTTTCTCTAAATAATAGTAATCTTTCATTAACAACTTCACTTTGTAACTTCTTCACATCATCCAAAGTAACATCATTATTACCATTATTAACTATTTCTAAAGTACCTTCTAAACCAAATACTAAGTAACTAGCCATAACGGCTTTATAACTTAAAATTGTAGGTTTACTTTCACGTTTAGAAAGTAAAGATTTCATACGAATATTTTCATATAAATAATTAACTTCATCAATATTAATTCTATTCCAAGTTTCTTCATTTAAACCAAATATTAACTTACATAACTTTTTATCCTTAAATAGAATTAAATCAGGATTCTTCTCAAAAGTATGATCAATAATATTGATAATATCTGTTGTATTTAACTTATTAATTAAATAATTAGAATCAGCAATATCTAATATACTTAATTCATTATCATTAATAAGATTAACTATTTCACAATTACTAATACGATCATTAACATAAGGAAGAGTAATATAATATAGAATATCTTCCTTACTTAACATACTTAACATTTCATAAATCATACTATGTTCAGATTTATATAGTAGGATAGGACTATCTAAGAATCCCTTAAAGAATAATTTATCTTTATCAGTAACTTTAACATTTAAATTATTAATCTTCTTAAAAATAATTTGTCTTTGCATCATATTAAATGCTGATTTAAAACTTATTCTATTTAATAATAATTCAATAGCATAAGAACTCATATCATTAACAAAATCATCATCTCTTAGAGAATTAAGAATATCATCTTCAGAATAATTATCATTAATAATCTCTATCATAATCGTGTCTACAAAACGATTAAAAATTGAATAATCATTTAAAATAGTTTTCTTAGTTTCCTCACTTAAATAATTAAATGGATTAACTACAATACTATGTTTAGCACATCTCTTTAAATTATCTATAGAGAATAGAGAATTAGCTTTCTCTTTATTAAACTGATATAACTTTTGTAAAACAGTACTAAAGGCATGATCACCTAAAGTATTATCTTCACTAATCTTAGCAATCTCCATAATGCTAAATAAATCAGCATATTTATAATCAAATTTGCCAATATAATTATGATTCTTTAATAAATACTTATATATTTCTTCATTATCTTGATTATCGAATATTAAACTATTACTAGCTACTAAACGATATATCTTTTTATCACTATCAACTAGATTCTTAAAATCACTAAACTTACGATATTTCTTTAAAAGTAATTTAGTGTATGACTCTTTAGTAAATAGTTTACATAACTTATAATCAGTAATATTAACACAAGATAGAAGAGAGTAACTATAACTTAACTTAATACGATGATCTTCAATCTTATTTTGTAACTTATCATTATTAATAATCTCATCAAGAATTTTATTTACTTTAAATTTACCATTATCAGCTAAAGAATAATTAATTAACATATAATCTAAATCATTAAATTTCTTTTTAGAATTCAAATAATTAATCTTTTCTTCAACATGCATTCCATACCAAAGACCTTGATAAATAGAATCATCAAACATAAAATCTTCATATAAAGAGTGATTATTCAATAACTCCAATTTAACATTTAATGGAGCTACACTTAAAAAGTGAATAATATAACTACTATAAACATAATAGTTTTCACTGTTCTTAGAACTAACTATTGTTCTTAAATCATCTATAAAAGAATTACTATCTTTCAAATAATTAGCTATTTCATTTACTTTATCAATAAAGTCTTCTTTTTGATAACCTTCATATAGAGTACTATGAATTATTTCTTCTAGTATCATTTTATAATCTGTCGATTTCATATAAACTCCTCCATATTCTTTAAATAATTATAACATAGAATAAAAAAAGACTTAATCGAAAATTAAGTCTTTTTATTAATCTTTCATTAAAACTGCATGTACAACAAATCTTTGATTATTATCTAAACAAGTAGATAGGGTAAGAATCTTATCATCTTTAGTAACTTGTGTACTTAGTTCAACTTCACTACGATCTTTTAACATCTTGAAGAAAGCTTCTTTTTGCTTAACTTCATCATCTAGGAAGATATTAACTAAATAATCATTAGTAACATCTATACTATAGAAAGAGAAGATCTTCCATCTATGTTCTTCATATAGAGTATTGAATGTAATAATTAAATTACTTTCCTTAGTATAATACTTTTCTTCTTTAACTCTCTCTAGAGTACCAAACATAACACCATTCATATATCTATTATGAGCAAATATAATTGTATTATCATCTAATTCATCAATACTATTTCTATAATCCATAAATACCCAACCATTATTGTCTTTATCTTTATAGAAATTTCTCTTTAAATAATATAAATCATCAGTAGTTTTAACAACTGGATAATCAATATTAGTTCCTTTAACCTTTAACCATCCAACTGTATCAGAGTTTACTTCTAATAACTTATTATAAGAATTAATAATTTTTCTTCCTTCTTCGTCAACGACTTCTTCTTCAGGAACAGGAATACCTTCTTCATCAACTTCTGGCTCTAAAAGGGCTTTAATACTTTCTTGCATTTCAGCATTCTTTTTGTTAGATCTATAATCATTTATCGTAACAATTGTTAAAGAAACACCTACAATAGCAAATATTAATACAGCACATATCTTTAGAGTAGTAAAAGTAATCTGAGAAGCATAATTCTTATCAATATAATCTTCAGAATATGCTAGTTGGATTCTTATTTTATCTTTTTTATACTTAGTTTTTAATTCCTTATTATATGCTCTTAAATCTGCAATCTCATCTAAGTCATCTACATCTTCATGTATCTGAATAGAAATATTCTTCTTATGTAATTCTCTTAATGCTTCAACAACTAACTTAATATTACTTAGAGAAGCTTTATCAAAATGAATACTTCTTAAATATCTATTAATATTACAGAAATTCTTAAAATCATTCATGTCTTCATCAGTAATAATAGCCCCAAAACTAACACTGTTTTTATAGTACATCTTTGAATAAGACAATAAATCATTTTCAGCCATAAACTTACTGG
>JAFPMR010000288.1 GCA_017411235.1 Bacilli bacterium
ATTTACTTCTCCTTTTAACAATGAACTTCATATTTAGCAAAATATCTAGGTTTTCCTGTATCAGCAGTATCTTTAGCAAGTTGCTTTGCTGCTTGTTCTTTTGCTTCTTCTAAATCATCATATTTTTGTTGGATTGTATTAGATACTAACCATTTACCGCATTTTGGACATCTTAATCTTCTTTGTAAAGCCTCTGATTTAGTAATTCTAGTATTACATTTTTTACAACCAACTGTTTCAGATGTTCTTTCTTTAAAATTTTCAATAGCTTTTTCTTTTAATGCTTGTTGTCTTGCATTTATTCTAGCTATAGTTTTTTGATATTTAGTAGTAGCACTTTTAGATGGTTGTTTAACCATACAAACACCATCTACATAACTGCCTAAACTACGGAAAAAATCTTCTGCTTCTTCTTCAGTATTAAAACATCTATCATAAAATCTAAAACTATTATCATAACTACCAGAAGGATTTTCTTGTCTATCTACATTATATTCAGCAAATTCACAAGCATCTGCATAACCTTCTCGCATAGCTTCTTCTTTTGTTGTAGCGTTTAAAAAACCACCACCTATTGCGTGTCCCATATTACTTCCTCCTTATTAGTAATCAGAAATAGGTACTAAATCCGTAGTTGTTATGTACTTATCACTTTGATTTTGGTCTATGTAATATATACCATCTTTTTGATAAGCTATAATATTTAATTCCGCTTTACTTCTATACATACTACCTGGATGTCCTTCATCACAAGAACAAGTTACTTTCATTTGAATTTCATCACTTTTAATATTATATTTAGTTATTTTTAAGTGGTCAGTATCATATGTATAAAAATATCCTGTGGATGCAAGTTCTTTATATCTATTATAAGACTCATCTAAAGTTTTATCTTTTGGAAAACAGTGTAGCAATAAATCATAATCTGATGTAGATAAAGCATTAAAATATTGTACAGCAATTTCTTTATCTGTATCTGTTCCATATTGAGTTTTTGGTTGAACTATATCTTCTTCATTTTGAGATATTACTTCAGTTGTACCACCACAACCCACTAATCCTACCAATAGTAATAATAAAAATACTATAGAAACTCTTTTCATAACTTCCCTCCTTTATATTTAATTCTTTTTATTATATAAATGACCTCTTTCTAATTCGTGATTAAGATTATTCATATCCATATCACTACCAGTTAATCTTAATAAATAAAATTCAATTTCTCCATTATTAATACGAATAGCTTCTTTTACTATAATTGGTCTTGTAAATAAACTATCTATTTGTGCAAAATCTTCTGTATCATATAAAGGTGAAGCCCATCTATCATCATCAAATATCATATATCTAATTTTTGATATATCTCTTTTTTTAGTTTTTAACCAATTTTCTAATGTCTGTTGTTCCATTTTTATCTCCTTTATTTATTTTTTACACATACCCAAGCTCTAACCCAATCATCTTGATAATCTCCATCTTGACAAGCATCAGCAGGTTTTATAATAATAAGGTCGTGTTGTTCAACAAAATGTTCTATCCAATGTTTAGCACTTTCTTCTGAAGTATTCTTAAAATCAGCTTCAATTTCAAATGTACCATCTTGTTTTTGATATACATTAATTGTATCAGCTATATCTGATTCTGGATAATTACCTCTACGGTGTTGATAATCAGATGTTGCTAATGCTAAAATATCTTCAGTTTTCATATAATATCTCCTTTATTTTTTTAAAATAAATGTAGGTATTTTAAATGAATTAATATTAAATTCAAGTACATTATATTCATCCCAATCTCCGCCAAACGGATTAAGGTCACTATTTAATAAATTAACATATTTTGCTCCACCAAATTCAACAAAATCCCAGAATTGATGACGTTTTTGAAGTAAATTATTAGCTATTTCAAATAATTCATCTATATCCATATTCTCATAATTCTCTATTTTTGGATAAATAGCCATTTCAGACTCATTATTACCATCTATAAGTCCATTTATAACAGAATATAAAAATAAATTATTAGCTAAAACTAATACATCAACAGCATTTTTGTCAAATTTTAACCATTCTGTTTTTCTAACAGTTCCAAAATCCATAATATTATTCTCCTTATTTTTGTGTATTCCATTGTAATAATTTAAGTTGTACTTGGTCTATAGATATATCTTCTAATTCATAGACTAAATTGCCTTCTCCAAAATATATAGCTTCTCCATAACTTTCATATTTATAATCTTTATTAGGTACATTAACCCAATCATTATCATCTTTAGATATGACTTTTAATGGAGTTTGTCTAGTAGGCATTTGAATGAGTATATCATTTTTTCTATCATATTTATAAGTCATAATATTATCTCCAATAAGATTATTCTTCGGTAAATACTACTCTTGAACCATCTTTGTATAAATATCCTTTTACCTTATCACCAACTTTATAATCATTTTTACTATGAAAAGTACCAAGAGGAAAACCTCCTAAAGCTGTTTTTGTATTTTCTAGTCCAAATACTTTTAGTACATCTTCATAATTATCCCAATCATCTAATTGAATTTGGTATTCAGTATCATCCATATGAGATAAACCTGTTATTTCCATTGTGACAGGTACACCATTATTATTTTGTTTTCTATCTAAATATATTAAGATTAAAAATATTGAACTTAGTATAATTGCTGATACTATCATTATTATTATAATTA
>JAFPMR010000289.1 GCA_017411235.1 Bacilli bacterium
GAAACTGACCCTAATCTTTTGAATATGGTAAACCAAAGAGATAATGACTATAAGACAGCTAAGAATAATATTGTATTTAATGAATTGCAGCAATTAACTCCACAGCAGATTATTGATAGTGGTAATTTATTTGATAAGTTTGAATATTTAGATAAATTAACTCCACAGCAACAAGCTCAAATAGCTGCTGCTAGAGGTAATGCTCAACAAACACTTAGAACTCAGGCTCTTAATGAATTATCTCCTGAAGAAATTGCTGATGCTGCATCTATAGGTAATATTAAACTTGCTCCTGAATATGGTTCTTTTAATTCTCAAGATGCTGAGGAATTTAGAAAATTACAAGATAAGTATAGAGGTGAATTAGATTCTAAGAATTATAGTTTAGCTATGCAGTTACTTAACTCTATACCTAATCCATTAGATAGAGCTAGATTAGTAAATAATCCATCTGAGTTTAAGGCTAGACTAGAACAAGCAGGTATTAAATTCCGTAAAGGTGAAACCTTTACTCAATTAATATCTGCTTTAGGTGCTACTTATAATGACCCTACTAAGAAAACTGAATTAGATAGAATACATGATGACCAAATAACATCTCAATTAGCTGATGCTGCTGAGAGTGGTAAATCATTATCTGAAATATATTCTATCATTGATAATGCTGTTGATTCTCAAGGTAATCATTTAACTGAACAGCAAAAAGCTGATAAGTTAAATTATATATTAGATAATAGTAATATTATTACTGATTTAATATATGACCAAACTGATAGTAAAGAAAAAGATGGTAAAACTAAAAAGTTTCCTACTATGGAAAAAGAATTAAATAATATTAATAATGCAGAGTTAACCCCTATAGAAAGAGCTTCTGCTGCTGATTCTCTTAAAGCATATGGAGATAAATTATTTGAGAATTTTCCATTACATATGAGAAAAGTTTTACGTAAAAAATATGAATCTACTATTGATTCTATGCTTAAAACTTCTAATGAAACTGCTAAAGTTCAATTTGAAATAAGTAAAAATACTGCTAGAAATAACGCACAAAAGTGGGCTAATTCTAAAATGCCAAATGATATTAATTTTAAAAGTGTAATAGAGGGTGGGTACAGATCTAAGATTGCTTCTAATTCTAAGACTAAAGATAAAGCTAATGATATTAAATCTGACATATTAAATATGTTACATTCTAATACAGCTTTTTCAGAGTATGCTGATATATATCAATATATGCGAGATAATGATAATTCTGCATTTGCCAATTATCTTTTTGATACTATGTATCCTTTATATGAGTCAAATTCACATAATTATAATAATGATTCTTTAATAGGAAAAGTTAAAGAGAAATTAAATACCCTTAAAGGTGTATTTCCTTATATAAAAGTATTAGAGCAATCAAATATACAATATAGTGGCAAGTAGAATATTGACATTTTTAAAAAAGCATAAATACACTTGTTCAAACTTTAACTTTGAATAGGTGTATTTTTTATGGCTGGTAATATTGTTAATCCTTTTGAACCACTTCCTGAACAACCTACTTTATCTATTAATGAAGCTAGCGCACAATTAATAGAATCAGGAAAATCTTTACGTCAGCAGCAGCAAGATCTCAATAGAGCTTATATCAATGAATTAATTAAAAGAAATCCTGAACAGGAAGATTTACCTTTACCTGTTAATGGTAATTATAAGCAGGCTGAATTACAGTTATTAAAAGATATTATTGGTTTTAGACCTCAAACTAAAGAACAAGTATTACAATACCTTGATAACAATCCTTTATTATCTAAGTTATATGAAAATGATGAAGGCTATAAAGATGCTATAGCTGATTCTGTATTAAGACGTTCTCTTGAATTATCTAATGGTCAAGAACCTACTTACAATGAATTACTTGGTGATGTAGATCCAAGAACACAGATAGATTACTCTAATCAGGGGGAAAATCCTGATAGCAGATTCATGCAAGTTGTTAAGAATGATATTCTTAAACCTATTGATAGTTTCTTACATACTGATTTCATGGATTCTAATAAAGCACTTAGAGCTAAAGTTGATTCTATGGAAAAATTGTCTGCATTTGGTAAAGATACTCAAACTGCAGTAGGTAAGTTAAGAACTCTTGGTGAATTAAAGAGACAAGCTAATGAATTAGCTAAAAGAGTTACACCATTTACAGAAGAAGGTAGACAAGCTGAATTAGATTTAGAAGCTGTACAAGCTAAGATTAATTCATTGGCTTTAACTGATGCTGAAGTTGCTGCATATCAAAAAAATGGTGAAGCTTATTTACAGGAAGAAGCTAGATATAATTCTATTAAATCTTGGGAAAAAGATGTAAATCCTCGTTATATTGAAGATGTTCAAAA
This sequence comes from Bacilli bacterium, assembly GCA_017411235.1. The sequence goes on from JAFPMR010000289.1 coordinate 2,379, forward strand.
CGATATTGAAGAAGCTGAATTTAATCAATATATGAATCTTAAATATGGTAATAACAGTGTTACCTCTAACTTTAAGAATATGGATTACATAAAAGATATTATGGGGCATGAATTTAATAAAGTATTTGGTAGTAAAGCCAA
>JAFPMR010000290.1 GCA_017411235.1 Bacilli bacterium
AGAAACTATCAATAGGTTTAAGAATATCATTCTTAACAACCTGCATGAATCTGCTATCAGGATTTTCCCCCTGATTAGAATAATCTATCTGTGTTCTTGGGTCTACATCACCAAGTAATTCATTATAGGTAGGTTCTTGACCATTAGATAATTCAAGAGAACGCCTTAATACAGAATCAGCTATAGCATTTTTATAACCTTCATTATTTTCATATAGCTTAGATAATAGAGGATTGTTATCAAGATACTGTAATACTTGTTCTTTGGTTTGAGGTCTAAAATCAATAATATCTTTTAATAACTGTAATTCAGCCTGTTTATAGTTACCATTAGTAGGTAAAGGTAAATCTTCCTGTTCAGGATTTCTTCTAGATAATTCATTGATATAAGCTCTATTAATATCCTGTTGCTGCTGCTGTCTTTTTAATTCATTTTCAGCACTTACAACGTCTATGTCATACATAGAAGTATAAGGTTGTTCAGGAATTGGTTCAAAAGGATTAACAATATTACCAGCCATAAAAAATACACCTATTCAAAGTTAAAGTTTGAACAAGTGTATTTACATTTTTTTAAAAATGTCAATAAGGTATTATTGAGGCATATAATATATATTAGACATAGAACCCTTATTTTTATAAATTTTATAATTTTCTATTATTTTTGCTCCTGCTTCAAGACCTGCTAAAGAAGAATTTAATCGTTCTAATACACCAGGACTGTTAGCACCTTTTTCATTAGGATTAGACTTATATAATTTATAAGCAGGTACTAATTTATTAAAGAAATAAATACCTAATGATGATTCTCTATTTTTAGGATCTTCTAGGAATTTTCTAATTTGTTGAATAGAATCATTCTGAGGTACTGAACCAAGCATATTTATAATACCACCTTTAATACTTGAATCATTTAAATTCTTATCTCCACTCTTTAAATCAGCAAATTGTAAAGATATGTTATCCTTTAATACATTATCTACCATTTCTACCTTTATACTAGGGTCACTAATATTCTGAATAAAATTCATCATACTTTGTGTAGCTTCTGTAGCTCTAGCTTTAGCAGCCTGTTCAATAGCTATATTGCTCTTTTTATAAGTATCTTCAAGAGTACTGATAAGTTTTTTCTCTATATAAGGCTTATATTCTTTAGGCACTTCTTTAGTATATTGTCTAATATTATTTTTAAAGTAATCTAAAGCTTCAGCTCTTTGAGTATCAGTTAATCTTTCATTAGTTAAAGCATCATAATGCTTTTTAAATTCTTCATCTTCTTTAAAATCATCAATAGCATCATTAATAAAATTACCTTTATCTAAAATGTAATTGAACTTATCAGCTTTTTGTTGTTCAGTTAAATGATTGCCTTGAGAATCAACAGCATTATCAATAATAGAAGATACTTCAGATAATGATTTACCACTAGTAGCAGCATCAGCTAATTCAGATATTATCTTATCATTATATATTCTATCTAATTCAGTTTTCTTATTAGGGTCATTATAAATAGCACCTAAATCAGACATTAATTTAGTAAAGGTTTCACCATTACGGAATTTAATACCTGCTTGTTCTAATCTAGCTTTAAATTCAGATGGATTATTTACTAATCTAGCCCTATCTAATGGATTAGGAATAGAGTTAAGTAACTGTGTAGCTAAACCATAATTCTTAGAGTCTAATTCACCTCTATACTTACCTTGTAATATTCTAAATGACTCAGCATCTTGAGCATCAGGAGTACCTAATTCAGGAGCAAATTTAATATTACCTATAGTTTCAGCATCAGCAATTTCTTCAGGAGATAATTCATTAAGAGCCTGAGTTCTAAGTGTTTTCTGAGCATTACTTCTAGCAGCAGCTATTTGAGCCTGTTGTTGTGGAGTTAATTTATCTAAATATTGAAACTTATCAAATAAATTACCACTATCAATAATCTGCTGTGGAGTTAATTGCTGCAATTCATTAAATACAATATTATTCTTAGCTGTCTTATAGTCATTATCTCTTTGGTTTACCATATTCAAAAGATTAGGGTCAGTTTC
>JAFPMR010000291.1 GCA_017411235.1 Bacilli bacterium
AAGGTTATTCATATTAAGAATCTTCTGACCATCTTCCATAGCTTTAGAAGTAGCTAAATAGATAGGGTCTAATACTTCATCTCTTAATTGTTTTTTAATAGCTAAAGTATCTTCTAATTTAATAGTTAATTTACGTCTATCAATTTCATTTTCAATAATGTTACCTCTAGCTTCACCTCTAATTCTACCTTCAGCATCTAATGTACACTGTTTACCATCATAGGTTACTTTTATTGGATTACCACCATTGAGCTCAACGAGCTTACCTAGAATACCTTTAATTGCTTCAGAATTATAGCGTTTATCATCTTTACTAGCAGTAACACTCTTAGCTAATACTTCGGATAATTGAACATTAATTAATTTGAAAAAATCCAAACTAACAGATTCCATACCTGCACTATAAGTAATATACATTACAGGATATTTCATAAAGTTACGAGTCATAATATCTCGTAAAGTATTAACCAAAGTATTTCCTAATTCCTTACCATAAATAGCTGTTAATAGAGCTGTAGTTTTATTGGTTTTGAAATTATGAATTAACATATTATTTAATGCTTTCTGAGCTACATCATACTGAGCAAAAGCACCTGAAATAAGATATGTATCAAGGAAGCCATTATCAAGAATATCTACAAAGTTAGTAAATAATGGAGTAATACCAACACCTGTAGCTAACATTGATTCTAATGTATCACCACCAGCACCTAAAGAACCAATCATAGCTCTAATAGCAGGTCCATTAGTTGTACCATCTATTTCTATTCTAAGAGTGTAATTAGAAACTGAAATACTTCCTGTAGGATTAAATAATGCTCTTAATGCTGTTACTGGGTGATCTTTAACAGTAAATGTACCTTTTGTAGTACTTACTTTAATTTCTTGTAATTTTATTAAAGTATAAATAGTCTCATGGTTATACTTTAATTCTAATTCTTTTGGTTTAGCCTCATTACCTTCGCCATAGCCAGGTTTAATAGCTGTTACAAATACATCTTTAGCATCATTAAAAGCTTTAATAGATTTTTCCCAAGTAGAAGGATCATCAGCATTAAACTCTTTAAGTAATTTTCTAAAAGCTTTACTATTTAATAAAGACTTTTTAGTAGCTTCAATACCTTCAGAAGTCATCTTATCCCAGCCAATGTCTAAACCAGCAAAAATAGGAAGTGTAAAATCATTTCTTTTAACTTGCCAACCTGATTTAGTTTGAGTTCTTGCATCTTCTTTCTTTTTTGGATTTACTGTATAAACAATATTTGAAGAGTCTTCACTCATCTCAAATAAGTTTCTAAGAATCTTATCTTCACGATAATTAAGAGCAATATTATTTACAAAGAATCTGTTATTAACAGTATTTTCTTCATCATAGTAGATAGCTATTGTTTCAGCATTAGAAGGAATATCTTGATTCTTATAGATATTAGTAGATAGCCAATTAAGAGTTCTTAATAACTTCTTAATATTCTCTTTATTACGAGTATTTAAATCTTCACTATATTCACCTGTTCTACTATAAGGATCTTGATAATCAATAAGAATACCAAGAGTAGGATATAACTTAATAGTTTTTTTAAGTTCTTCATCATTAGCAAACATAGATTCAGTTAATTGAATATTACCCTTATCATCAATTAAACCATTCATTAATTGCTTCATTCTAGCTATATTCAATCGTGGTGGTCTAATCATATTACTAATG
>JAFPMR010000292.1 GCA_017411235.1 Bacilli bacterium
AAAAAAGCCTTAAAAGACTATAATACATTCTACTGTGGAGAAAATGATTCAAGACTTGGTATTGTAAATGCTAAATTCCCAATGGAAATATCTAAATATCGTACTAGAGAAAATACCTTAGAAGCTGATCTAGCTACTAGGGATTTTACTATGAATGCATTAGCATATTCTGATGAAGATGGTCTAATCGATTATAGTAGCGGTGTCTTAGATATAAAAAATAAAGTAATTAAAATAAATGGCGAAGATGATTCTCTAATCAAAGAAGATCCACTTCGTATCTTTAGAGCTATAAGATTATCTGCTGAATACGCAATGCGTATTGATCCAGAAACACAAGAATACATGATGGAAAACAAAGAACTAGTAAAAACTGTAGCTCCAGAAAGAATTAGAGATGAACTATCTAAACTATTAGTTACTCCTAGAAGTGAATTCTATATTAAAAAATACTTTGAAATATTTATCGAAGTAATACCAGAATTAACACTACTAGAAAACTTCAATCAAAATGATCCTCATCATATCTATGATGCATTAAATCATACATTTGCATCTATGAAAGCGATAGAACCAAAACTAGAATTAAGACTAGCTATGTTATTCCATGATATAGCAAAACCATTTACTATATCTAAAGATGAAAAAGGAATAACTCATTATAAGAACCATGCTCAAAAAGGAGCAGAGATGGCTAGAGAAATTCTTAATAGATTAAAATATAATAAAAAGACAATTCAAAAAGTTACAAAACTAATTGAATATCATGATTATAGTATTCCAGAAAATGAAGTAATGGTAAGACAATTCTTAACTAAATTTGGAACAGATGATATTGAAGATCTATTCAAAGTAAAAAGAGCAAACTACTATGCTAAGAGTCCTGCTTATACTACTGAATTAACTAAGATAGAAGAAGAATATCAAAGAGTTAAGAGTGCTACTCGTAAATCTTCATTCATTAAAAAGAACGAATTAAAGATTAATGGTAAAGACTTATTAGATTTAGGAGTAGAACAAGACAAAGTAGGTATGGTATTAGAAAATATCTACAATAGTATCATTAAAGGAAAATTAAAAAATAACCGTGAAAAACTAATTGATTTCATAATCAATCAAGTATTACCAAGCGGTTATGATGAAGATTTATTCAAATAAAAAGAATAGTTAAACTATTCTTTTTTTAATTCTCTATTTTAGGAAGATTCTGACTAGGAATAGAACCATCATCCGGTTTCTCATAATCGTCTTGGAAATCTCCATTCTTATCTTCTATAACAACAATCTTAGTTTTATTCTTCTTAGTAAATACATACTTATAAGCTAAACTTGGATCGTCAGTACATTCCTTAAACCAAGAATTATCACAATCAGAAATATCTGAATAAGTATACTCTAAATAACTAGTACACATATAATCAAAATCTTCTAGATTGTATTTATCAATTAAGTATTGTTTAGCAGCAGCAGAGTGAGTATCTAAATAACCATAGTAACCTACAACTACAAGTACACATAATAATACAATGGTTAAAGCAAGTAATACTAACTTACCAACTAATGTACCAGTCCATTCTACAAAAGTCTTAATTATCTTCATACTAATACCTCCTAGTATAAGTATTTTATATAAGAATTATATCATAAACAAATACAAAATGAATAAAATAGTGCTATAATGATGTTAAGGAGGATTTTGTTATGGTAAAGAAGTTTATATCAGAATTTGTAGGTACAATGTTACTTGTAATATTCGGATGTGGAACAGCTGTTGCTATTTATAAAATATTAGCATCAGGAAGTAGTTCAACTGAATTCCTTGGCCAATTAAGAATCATTTATAGTGGTTTATTTGTAGCTCTTGCATTTGGTTTAATCCTAATGGCATTAGTATACACAATTGGTAAAGTATCAGGATGCCATGTTAACCCAGCTATTTCACTAGCTTGCTTAATTGATGGAAGAATGAAAGTTCTAGAATTCGTATATTACGTTATAGCACAATTATTAGGAGGTATTTGTGGAGCACTAGCTCTATCATGGTTCTTCGGTGGTTCAACTAACCTTGGAGCCAATGGATTTGAAGCAGCAAGTGCTTTAGGTAAAACAATTACTACTCCAATTGCATTTGTTGTAGAAATCGTTCTAACATTTGTATTTGCTTTAGTAGTACTTTCAGTAACTAAAAAAGATTCAAAAGCTAACGGAATTATTATTGGTTTAACATTAGCTGTTGTTCACATTTTTGGTTTACCATTTACTGGAACAAGCGTTAACCCAGCTAGATCATTAGGACCTGCATTATTAATGAAAGGTACTGCTCTAGAACAAGTATGGGTATTTATTCTTGCTCCACTTGTTGGTGCTGCTTTAGCTGCATTATTCTACAAATACGTTATTGTTGATAAAGAAGAAGAAGTATTTGAAGAAGTAGAAGAAAAACCTGCAAAAAAAACTGTAAGAAAAACTAAATAGAAAAAAGAATAGTTTAACTATTCTTTTTTTATGGTAAAATTATTGTAGAGGTGATAAGATGAGCGATACAATTGTTGAGAAAAAAGGCTTTGGCACAAGAATGAAAAACGGTTTCTCTGGTATTCTAACAGGGATTCTATTCGTTTTAATAGGAATAGGTGTTCTAGTTTGGAATGAAAAGAGTAATGTAACTAATATTCATGATGTTAAAGAATTAAAAAGCGTTTATGTTGATGTTGAAAGCGACAAAGTAGCTAAAGACTATGATGGAAGTTTAATCGTTACTTCTGGTAAACTAGATTTCGGTGATGAAGAACTAGTTGATCCAGCATTTAATATTAGAGTAAAAACTCCAGCATTAGTAAGAAAAGTTGAAATGTATCAATGGGTAGAAGAAAAAGAAGAATCTGATGATAAAACTACTTATAACTATAAAAAAGAGTGGAAATCAGATTTAGTAGATTCAACTGAATTTAAAGATTCAAATAATCACTACAATCCAGATTCAATGCCATATGAAGGTACATCAACATCAGCTGCTGAACTTAAAGTAGGAGCATATACATTATCTTCTTCATTTGAATCTTTAGTATCTACAAACAAAAAGGTTAGCGATTTAACAAACGCTACTATCCCAGAAGGATATCAAGTTTATAATAACTATATTGTTAGAGGAGAAGATCCAGAAAAACCACAAGTTGGAGATATTCGTATCAGTTTTGAATATGCTTCATACAGCGATGTCACTGTAATGGGTAAATTACATGGAGACACAATAATCGAATATGTAACTAAAGAAAAAACAAGAATTAAATACTTTAGTGAAGGAACACAAGATGGTGCAACAATAATTGCCAATATGGAAAAAGGCAACAAAGCAATGAAATGGATAATAAGATTAGTTGGTACATTAATAATCATTATTGGTGTTAAATCATTATTTGGTCCATTAACTGCCTTATCATCATACGTTCCAATCTTAAGAAATATTGTAAATGGTGCTACAGGAATTATTTCATTCTTTGTAGGATTAGCAATAGCACTTGTAACAATTGCAATTTCATGGATTGTCTTTAGACCAATTCTTGGTATTTGTTTACTAGCAGGAGCAATAGTATTAATTATACTTGCTAAAAAATTTGGTACAAAAAAAGGACAACCAGTCCAAACAATTCCACAACCTGCTATGCAACCTCAACAACCAGTAACAACAGGGTCAGTTCCTGAACCAACAACTGCTCCATTATCAGAAGATGCAAAAGCGTTGGTAGGAGATGGACTAAGTTATCAAAATCAAGACAAAGATAACACTCAACAATAAAAAAGTAGTTCTTAATGAACTACTTTTTAATTTATTTGGATGACTTTTCTAGTTTCTTTTTGTTCCTTCTTAGGAACTGATACTCTTAATATACCATCATGGAAATCAGCTTTAATGGCATCTTCATCAATATCATTGAAAGTGAATGATCTAGAAACTTTTCCATAATGTCTTTCACGACGGATGTATTTTTTAGATTTATCTTCCTCATTATTTTCGAATTTCTTCTCAGCAGTAATTGTTAATAAACCATTATCGCATTCAATAGAAATACCTTTCTTATGATAACCAGGAATATCCATCTCAATGTTATAATTACCATCCTTTTCATAAACATCACATTTCATAGCATCCATTCTCATTGGTGCTGGATGAAAATCATCAAAAATGTCATCTAAATAAAAATTTCTTGGTATTAAACTCATTAATACTTCCTTCTTTCTATACCTGAATAATAACACTATAATTAGCACTTGTCAATAGAGAGTGCTAATTATTTTATATCTTTTTTCAAAAAAGTGTAAAATAATGTTATAATACATACGACAAAAGGGGAATCTATATGTGGAAAATAGGTAATATTGATATAAAAAACAGAATTGTTTTAGCGCCAATGGCTGGTATCTCTAATACTTCTTTTAGAAAAATAATAAAAGAAATGGGTGCTGGTTTAATCTATGCTGAAATGGTTTCTGATAAAGCAATTATGTACTCAAACGAAAAAACATTTGATCTTTTAAAGATGGACGAAAAAGAAAGACCTATTGCTCAACAAATATTTGGTAGTGATATTGATTCCTTTGTAATAGCAGCAAAAAAAGTAGAAGAAACACAACATCCAGATATTATAGATATTAATATGGGATGTCCAGTACCTAAAGTAGCTGTTAAAGCTCAGGCAGGTAGTGCTTTACTAAAAAATCCAGAAAAAATATATGAAATAGTAAAAACAGTAGTAGAAGCAGTTCATGTACCTGTTACAGTCAAAATAAGAAGCGGCTGGGATGAAAAACACATCAATGCAGTAGAAGTAGCTAAAGTATGTGAAAAAGCTGGAGCTAGTGCTATAACAGTTCATGCAAGAACTCGCTCTCAAGGATATAGTGGTAAAGCTGACTGGAATATAATTAAACAAGTAAAAGAAGCTGTTAATATTCCTGTAATAGGAAATGGTGATGTTACATCACCAGAACTAGCTAAAAAGATGTTAGAAGAAACAAACTGTGATGCTGTAATGATTGGTAGGGGAGTCTTAGGTAATCCTTGGCTAATAAGAGATTGTGTATCATATTTAGAAAATGGTACTATACCAAACCCTCCAACTCCTGAAGAAAAAATAAACATGATGAAGAGACATTATGAATTACTATTACAAGATAAACCTGAAAAAGTAGCAAACTTAGAAATAAGAGCATTTATTCTTTACTACCTTAAAGGAATGCCTAATAATAAAGAAATAAAAAATAAGATTTGTCAGAGTAAAACAAGCGTAGAAATGTTTAATATCATCGATGAATATTTAAATTACATTAAAAAAAATGAAGAGTAATCTTCATTTTTATTTATGTCTTAAGAAACATTCGTTAGCATCTGTTAATAAAGTTTTAACTTCAGTACTAACAACTTTACTAACTTCATCACTTAATACTAAAGGAATATATTCATTTCTATCTTTAGCTTTAATGAATTTCTTTAATTCCTCAATGCCTTTTTTCTCATCTTGTTTATATATATTAAAGAAATAATATGCTAAAGAAGCAGAAGCAGGATAACATAAATCAGCGAATGCACCTCTTCTTAAAGCTTCATCAACTCTTTTTCTACTCATTTTATATTTTGTTCTAGCTTCTTCATAGAACTCAGGACAAAGGCGATAATTAGCATCTCTATATAACTCTAATAAATTAGCATAAACGTTAGCATCATCTATATTGTCACATAATGTTTCAAAACCATAGATGATACTATCTTGATAAAATAATTCATCAAAGTTACCAGCCTTTTTATAATAAGACACTAACTCCATAAATAGTGATATAACTTCATAGAGATAATCTTCATTAATATAGTTATCTGGATTCATACTAGAATCAATATGGTGAGCGGCTTCATGAATAACAGAAACAGCCATCATAGGATTATCAGTGCCAGTTATTTCTATAAAACTTTCATTAGTTCCATATAAGTAATGTTGAGTTCCCCAAGCGTCAAAACCTTCACCTTTTTTAACTTTGTTGAATTTTAGATGATTATATCTCATATCGTAGAATTTCTTGAAATGTTCAAATAGTTCTTCATCTAATTCCCTATAGAAATCATAGCAAATACTAATAGCTTTTTCTTTACCTACGTGAGCTCCAGTAGATTTCTCAACTTTATCAATAATACTGTCTCTATTATTACCGGCAATATTAAATAATTCATCGTGTTCTATTAAAGCATCTTCCATAGGTCCAATTAAACTAATATATCTTTGTTGTCCTAAAAAAGAACTAAAACGAGAAGGTAATAATTTAGATAAAGGAATATTAGTACCTCTCATAATAAAAGTATCATAAATAGTACTATTCATGGAATCGTAATAAAGCATTAATCTGGCTTTTTCTTTAGGATCTTTTTCTTTTTCCATAAGTCTTTGTATTTTATCTAAACTTCTTAGTAAATCTCTAGTTTGCCATGTATATCTACTCATCTCAAATCCCCCACTAATGGTTATATATACTACCATAAAAAGGCAATAAAAGCAAAAAAATTATAGTTGACTTAATTGTACAAAAAGTATATACTTAATATAGTAAAGGAGGCATATATAGATAGCGCCAAAACGTTATCTTAAAGGTGTATCTTAGGGCATAAGCTTGAAACATAGCGATAATATAAAGAAATTTATATTACATTTGTGAAAAGGTATATCATATAAAGGTAATAATAAAAGTAGGACCGCAAACCGACTTTTATAATTGTTTATTACTGCACATAATAAACAAACAAACTTGTTACATGTAAGTTTGCAGCTTATTTGTATACTAGTATTTGCGTGCTAGGCCCACAAGTTTTTCCAGCATAGGAAACTATGACTGAAGAGGATATATGATTAACATGTATTCTGCTATCTATATTAATCGTCATTTGGAAAATATTCATCACCAAATGGCCATTATCTAGAAATAGAGTACCACTTGCCATTATTGTGTTATTAGTAGTTAGCATTTTCTACATTCCCAATAAGGGTGATAGCATTTTAATGAAACGATGAATAGCTTTCATACTAGACCGATTATATTTAATGATATAATCACAAGTATGTTATGCATTGTAGTACATTTTTTCAAGAATTATTACAACTATTTAAACTGAATTTAAATAATTCTTTGGTGTAAAGCATATAAAGGATTGTTTATTGGGACGTTTAAGAAAGTATAATAATAGGAGAAAATCTGACCGCGTTTAAAAATTGGAGAATCTTAAACTTGTCTTGCAAGAGAATCAAGCAATCCAAACGCTGAGTGAAAACCCTTACGGTTAGCTACTGAAAGGATAGTCACAAAATGCTATATCGTGTTCGCGAGTATAAATAAAATTTAGCGATGAATTGGAGAATTCTTATACAACAGTATAGTTAAGCGTGAATGTTTAAAATATTTGAACTATGAATGATATGATATCGTTTGTGGTTATGAAACTATCAAAATAGTATGTCAATTCATTCTACTATATGGGAGTTAATTTTAAAACGTATAAATGCATTTGGAAGAACGATTAATGTTCTTTCTTTTTTTTGCATTAAATATTATAATATATATATAAGGAGTGGAAATATGAAAAAAGGATTACTATTTTTATTATTGTTTGTAAGCATGTTCTTACTAGTAGGATGTGGCGACAAAGATGATGACGAAGAAACTAAAAAGGAAAGTTCTAAGATCAAAACAATGACTTGTGTAGCAGACATTTCTGGTGTTAAATCAACTATCGAAATGAAATACGACACAAAAAATGAAGTAGTTAAAAGTGCATTAGCAACTTACGAAATGGATCTATCATCATTATCTGATGAACAACTAAAAAACTACGATGCAAGTAGTAGATGTAACGGCTTCGATAATAAAACATTCAATTCATGTGATGCTAAAATTAAAAATAAAACTTTAGTAATTCAAATGGACATGAATATTGAAACAATGGTAAAGAATGAATTCGGTGGAGATGAACATTTCTCATTCGAAAAAATTCAACAAGGATATGAACAAAATCTAAATGCAGATTGTACTGTTAAATAAAAAGGCGAAGAAGCCTTTTTTTATGTAGTATATTATTATATAATAAGCCCAGGAGGAAAAAATATGAAAAACTTTAAAAAACTATTTATGCTATTATTGTTACTAATAGTACCTTTTATGTTAGTAGGATGTGGCGACGATGATGACGATGATGAAAGAGAAAGTAAAAAGGATAAAACAAAAACAGAAGAAAAAGCCAAAGATAATGGAATAATTAATAAAAAAGAAAAAGAAGAAGACGAAGAATCTACTGGAATTATTGGTATTCAAACAATAACTTGCACAGGAAATCTTAGCGGGGTAGACGTAGTTGTAACTTACTCAAGAAACAATAAAACAAACGAGGAACTAATAAGTACTATGCAATACACTATTCCTTATTCATCAAGTGCAGTAAATGCCAATTCAGAAAAATCTATATGTTCAGGATATGAATCATCGGGTTTTAAAAACTGCCATGTTAAATTTGAAAACGAAAAAGCAATAATAACAGTTACACCAGAAAATAACGTATATTCAGGTTTGTCATTTGACGCTATTAAAACAGAATTAGAAGGTACCGGACTTACATGTAATATTAAATAAGACTCATTAGAGTCTTTTTTTATTATATTGATTTTAACAATAAAACATATTAAAATTAATAATAGATAGATAGAGTAAAAAGGAGAATCGTTATGAGAGCAATGGTCGGTTCAAGTATATTAGAAAACGGATTTGATGCTGGTGTAGAAACAGCAAAGAATTCTACTAAAGGATTAAAGACTCCTACATTAGGATTATTATTTGTTGGGGAACAAAGTAATCCAGAAGAAATAATTAAAGGTATTAAATCTGTTAATCCAAATCTAAAAGTAATCGGATGTACATCATCTGGATCTGTTATGACTCCTGATGGAATAATAACAAGTCCAAATGGATATGCAGCAATGATGGTTTTAGATGATAATGAATTATCAGTAGGTGTTGCTGTCTCACAACGTGGTACAAATCCACGTATGACAGGAAGAAAACTTGCTAAGGCTGCATTAGAAAATGCTGGTAAAAAATTTGCTCCATATGCCTTCTCAATGTTTGCTACACCAGGTGAAGAAGAAGAATACTTAAAAGGAATCCAAGATATTGTGGGTGAAATCCCTATGTTTGGTGGATCAGCTTCTGACAATAAACTTACAGGTAACTGGAAAGTATTTGCAGATGACGGTGTAACAAATGATGGATGTGCCGTAGTATTCTACTATACCAATAAAGATATTAAAAATGTCTTCTCTGGTACATATAAAGAAACAGAAACAATGGGTATTATTACTAAAAAAGATAGCTGTAGAAGAATCCTAGAAATAGATAATCAACCAGCATTAAATATTTATGCTAACTGGATAGAAAAAAATCCAAGCGATTTAATTGGACCTAACCTTATAAATTATTCAGCTGCTCATCCATTCGGAATTAAAACAATAGATGGTGGCCTTATGGTAGTAAGACAACCACTAAGTGGAACAGAAGATGGTGGCATCAGCTTAGGTGGAAACGTAACTGATAAAACAGCAATCGTTTTACTAAGTAATGATGAAGATGGTTTAATAGGTGGAGCAGTAAACATGATTAGAGAATTAAACAACGAATTCAAGCCATCATGCTTTATCCTAATTCATAGCTCTGAAAGAAAGAACATGATAGGTGAAAGAATAGATGAAGATTTCGTAGCAATCAAGAATGCTGCAGGAGATACACCTTTCATTGTAGTATTTACAATGGCGGAGTATGGACAAAGAGATCATACTGGAGCTAGAATCAACAATTTATCACTATCATTTACTGGTTTTTCAGAATAATAAAAAATTAGATTTTTACAAAAGTGTAATTTTTAGAAAAAAAATCAAAAAAAATATTCAAAAAATAATAAGAAATAGCTTGACTTTTCAAGCTTTTTTATTTTTGCAAAAAAAGATAAAAATACACTTTTTGAAAAAATGTCAATTTTCTGAAAATTCAATTTTTGCAACTTAGTAAAAAATATGTAAAATTATCAAAAAAAGTTAAAAAAGTTATTTTTTAGGCATAAATATGCCAAAAAAATGACTAGACAAAAATAAAATGTAAAAAAATGACAATCAAAATTTTGCCTTAAAATCTTAAAAAATGAAAAAATACAATTTTTTTAAAAATTCAAATTTTACATTAAAGTTAAAATCAATCTTTTCTTTTATCTATAATATATATATAATGGAATTAGGAAAAGGTAGAAGGAGAGTTTTTAACAATGGCAAAAGAGGAAAGAATAACTGATAACCTACAAGTTATCAAGAGAAACGGTAAAAAGGTAGAGTTTAACGCTTCTAAAATCGCTATTGCTATCAAAAAAGGTTTTGACGACGTTATAGATAGAACAGCTGAAGATGGTGAACCACCAAAATATACTGAAAAGGACATGCAAAAAGTATTCAAGGATGTTCTTGCAAGAATTGAAAAAGAATACAAAGACAAAGACAAAATTAGAATTGAAGAAATTCAAGATTTAATAGAAACATCATTAAAAGCAAATAAATATGATGATGTTTATACAAGCTTCTCTGAATATAGAGAAAAAAGAGCTCAATCAAGAGCAGCATTCGTAGAGGATAAAAGAGCACATAAATTCTTAAAAACACTTGAAGGTTTAGCACTTAAGAGTGCAGCTGAAGATGATACAAAAAGAGAAAATGGTAACATTGATGGTAACTCAACAATGGGTACTATGTTACAATTCGGATCTAATGTATCAAAAGAATTTGCAAAAGCTTATTTAATTAAGAAACAATTTGCTGATGCTCATGATGAAGGAGATATTCATATTCATGATATGGACTTCGAAGCAATGGGTACAACAACTTGCTTACAAATTGACTTAGCAAAACTATTCAAAGGTGGATTCTCTACTGGACATGGTTACTTAAGAGAACCAAATGATATTATGAGTTATTCTGCATTAGCAGCTATCGCAATACAATCAAATCAAAATGATCAACATGGTGGACAAAGTATTCCTCTATTTGATTTCTATTTAGCTCCTGGTGTATTAAAAACTTATAAAAAACAATTAAGAATGACACTAACAGATCTTCTTGACTATGCAGGTTTCTCTGATTTCATAGCAATGAAGACTTTAGAAGATACAATTAGTAAATTAACTACAATTGATAATAAAGTAGAAGATTTTGAAAAATTCTACAAAGATAATGAACCATTAAAGAGATTATTCGAAATGGCTCTAGAAAAAGCATATAAGAAAACAGATAGAATAACATATCAAGCTATGGAAGCATTTGTACATAACTTAAATACTATGCATTCTAGAGCTGGTGCTCAAGTACCATTTTCATCTATAAATTTTGGTACT
>JAFPMR010000293.1 GCA_017411235.1 Bacilli bacterium
CTAGATTGATATTCATCTAGAGGATAGCCATTTATGTTATTAAGTATTGGTTCTTGTAACCTTAGTTTATCTAAGTATTCATTATTTTGTTTTTCTATAGAACGTAAAAAAGACTTCTTAAAAAGAAGTGGTTTTTTGATTGTTTCTAATTCTTTTAAAGTTATGTAAGTAATGTTAATTCCCCTAACTTAACATTCCTCTTATTTCTTTGTATAAATATGGTTTTAATTCTTTAATAGGTAGTGGTTTTGAATTCATTATACTATTAAAGATTGTTCCAGATACTAGTTCAATTATCATATATAGTTTTAGTTCTGGATTATCTATTTTAACTTTACTCTTTTCAAATTCATTTAAACAGAATTCTTGGACACCAATGTTTTCATCATTAATCAATTTAGATAGTTTATCATTGTATAATCCCCAAGATAAATTCTTAGAGATGAATTTTAATAATAGTTTATTCTTAGTTAATTTATCTATGATGTTATCAATTATAAATATAATTCGATCGTCGAATTTGTTTAAATCTGTTTTATCTAGTGCTTTTATGGCATCATTAAATAATTGCTTAGATTTTCTAGCAATTAAATAATCTTGTAGTTCATATTTATCTTTGAAATAAAGATAGAATGTTCCCTTTGCTACTCCTGCTTCATTAGTTATTTCTTGAACTGATGTTTCTTTAACTCCTTTTTCAGTAAATAGTTTTAATGCTGCAGAAATTAAATTGTGTTCTTTTTCTTCTTTGTTTTCTTGAACTTTATTATTCACTGCCATACAATCATCCCTCGTCAATAATTAACCATAATTCTAATCAATTGTCAATATAATATTGACTTTTGGTCATTTTAGTAGTATGGTAGTTTTTGAAAGAGATGACTAATGGTCATTTTTTAAGGAGAGATAGAAATGAATAAGTTTGCAAATTTTATAGTACGACACAAAATATTCTTTTTAATTCTTTCTTTATTATTAATAATTCCTTCTATAATAGGATTTGTTAAAACTAAAACTAATTATGATATTTTAGTTTATTTACCTAGTGATATTGAAACATTAAAAGGTCAAAAGATATTAACTGATGACTTTAAAATGGGTGCATTTTCAGTATCAGTAGTAGAGAATATTAATGATAAAGAACTAGTTAAATTAGAAGATCAAATAAGAGAGATTCCTTGTGTTAATGAAGTTGTAACAATTAATGATATTACTGGTACTACTATTCCTAAGGAAATGATACCTAGTGATATTTTGGATAAGGTAGCTAAGGATGATAGTAAGTTAATGCTAATCACCTTCTCTACTGGTACATCTGATGATGAAACAATAGAAGCTATTGATGAAATAAGTAGATTAAATAGTAATGTTAAAGTTGGTGGTATGAGTTCTTTAGTTAGAGATACAAGACTTCTTGTCGAGAGTCAAACCCTACTCTACGTTATTATAGCTGTTATATGTTGTTTTATAGTACTTAGTTTAGCTTTAGATTCTTATGTATTACCATTTATTCTTCTTGGTAATATTGGTGTTTCTTTACTATTTAATATGGGTAGTAATATTATGTTTGGACAGATAAGTTATATAACTAAAGCTATTGCTGCTGTTTTGCAATTAGGTGTTACTGCAGACTTCTCAATATTCTTGTATCACAAGTATGAAGCTGCTAAAGAGAAATATAAGACTAAAGAAGAAGCTATGGCTGATGCTATTAAAGAAACAACAGTTTCAGTTATTGGTAGTTCTTTAACGACTATAGCTGGTTTCTTAGCTTTATGTAGTATGAAATTAACTCTAGGTACTGATATTGGTCTAGTTATGGCAAAAGGTGTTGTCTTTGGAGTTATTACTGTTTTAACTCTATATCCAGCTTTATTATTGATCTTTGATAAAGTTATTCAAAAGACTAAACATAAACCTTTAATACCTAAGTTTAAGTTTGTTAAACCTTTTGTATTAAAGTTTTACAAGATTATTTTTATCTTATTATTAATACTTATTGTTCCGGCTTTCTTATCACAAAGAAAAACAGATGTTTATTATAAGTTAGATTCTTCTATTCCAGATGATTATACTTATACAATGGCTAATAAAGTATTAAAAGAAGAATATAACATGATGTCTCAAGAGATGATTTTATTAGATAGTAAGATGACTGATTCTGAAACTAATAAGATGATTGATGAAATTAATGAATTAGATGGTATTGATAGTGTTTTAGCTTCTAGTTTATTAAGTAGAAATAATATTTCAGAGGATATCATTCCTAATAATCTAAAGAAAATATATGAAACAGATAAATATAAATTAGTTTTAGTTAATTCTAATTATGAAATAGCTAGTGATGAATTAAATGATCAGATAGTTAAGATTAATAAAATAGTTAAAAAGTATGATAATACTGCTATTGTAGCTGGTGAAGGGCCTTTAATGAATGATTTAGTAGAAATTACTTCGATAGATTTAAAGAACGTTAATATCGTTTCTATTGGTGCAATATTCTTA
>JAFPMR010000294.1 GCA_017411235.1 Bacilli bacterium
GTACTGATAATTATTTAACCACCAAATTATTTTGCTGTTTTTTTCTAAAAAACATGCAAAAAAGCCATTTATGTTGGTTTGTTTGCCCTAAACATGGCGATTTGCTGGTCAAAAATTCGCGTTTACATTCAATTATTAATCTTATTAAAGAGTGAAGGACCTCCTTTTTCACAAAAGAAGACCCTTCGTATTTTTCATAGTAAGATATAAATTTCATAGTGATGTTATATATGTATGTATTTAACTCAATTGATTCAGCATATCTGCATCTTCATATTGACGACATGATTTGTCTACTAATAGATATTTACTGTTCTATTTTGTTTTCCATATTATTATTGCGCTGCAAAGGTAACCATTTATTTTGTCCCCACAAATTATTAACCGACTTATTTCAAATAAATATTTAAAATGCTCCTATTTGTACCTTTATTGTTTATATATTATTGTAAAATACCATTAGGAAACATATATGACTTCAGATTTTAAACTGATTCCAATTCAGGCAAAATCACAGATTCATCACGATGATCGCTTTGAAAAAACATACAATAATAAATAGGGAGATAGGTTACACCTTTTTTCTTGAATATCTCTCGTTCGTTAGAAAAAACTATCGCACGTTCAATTCCATACTCTGGCGTTTCAAGAAACTTTGTGAGAGCACTATGCTCCGTATAGTCTTTTCCTGATTTTATTTCTAAGGGAAGCACCGTCAAATAATCATGGTTATCTATCAAGAAGTCTACCTCACCTTTTTTCTTATTGTCGTAATAATGTAGTTTGAAACCATGCGCGGCAAGTTCTTGGGCAACAACAGACTCATACACCGTACCAAGGTTTATACTCTTGATGTCCTGTAATATGGCATTCACGTTCAATGCATAGAGGAGATTGGTCAGTAAGCCCACATCATTGAGATATAGTTTAACCAATTTCTTCTGCTCCGACTCAACAAGGGGGAAACGGGGATTACTGATGGCAGACACTTCTAAAGCTACCCCAGAGTTGGTCAGATATTCAAACTCGTCAGCATAATCCGAAAAGGTTTTTCCTTGCTTACCTTCAATATTCTTATATACAATGCGTTTTTTCTTGTTTTCCAAATTGCTTGGAATGAGGTCATAAATCTTACGAATCTTCAATTTATGCTCTTCATCATATTGAGATGCATCAATGCGGTAAAGATTGTGTATATCTCTTAACATTAATACTTTGTAAAATACCTCTAATCTTTACTGCAGATATTTCACCATTAGGAAGTTCAATACCAACTGTACTCTTACCAGGAATTGGTGCTTGAATACGTACATCTTTTGCAGCTAAAGCTAAAGCTATTTCTTTATTAATACTTAATATTCTACTTACTTTAGTACCAGCAGGTAAATCAAGTTCATATTGAGTAACAGCAGGACCTACATGCGTAGCAACTACTTTTGCTCCAGGTATTTGGAAATCTGCTAATACCTTAACTAAATCATTACCTCTAGCAATTAATCCTTTTGCTCCAGAAACTTCATTTGTTGTTTCAGGAGGATCTAATAAAGTAATCTTTGGTAAAACATATCCTTTATTTACAACTGCTTCTGGTATTGTTTCAGGAACAACTTCTTCCTTAACTTCTTCAGCAATAGTAACCGGAGTCTCTGCTTTTACCTCTTTATTCTTGCGACCGAATAAACTAAATTTAGATTTCTTAGGAGCTTCTTCTTCCTCTTCATCATCGTCTCCTTCATCTTCATCGTCATCATCGTCGTCGCCTTCTTCAACTACTCGACCTTTAATATTTTCAATACCATTTCCGAGATATTCTCCAATATCTATATCAAATATCATAATAATTGCTATTAAAGATAAAACAATTAATACTACAATAGTACCAACTTTAGCAAATAAACTAACTAGTAAACTTGCAAAACCAGCACCGACAACTCCGCCACCAATTTTAATACTCTTCTGTCCACTAGCTAACACACCAGCCGTCGTATTAATTGTAGCAACCCTAGCTTTATAATTATTAATCGTTCCATCAAATATCAAATTAGGTTTATAGTTATTAACAAAATAGAAATGACTTAAAACTAAAACTACAACACCAAGAATAAAAATTCCCCCTGCTGTACTATTAAGTAAACTAGGCATATTCTTTTCAACAACCATATAAATACCTAATACAAATAACATTAATAATAGAATTGGCCACCATTCACCTAGTATAAACATCGCAACTTTCTTTAGTGCTAAACCAACTGGTCCAAATCCTAAACCAAGTATTGACACACATACCAATAGAATACCTACAACTAAAAATGTAAACTTTCTATTTTCCATTTTTTGTCTTTTTGATGATTTTCTTCTACCCATATTTATCACCATAATAATTATAACGCATTTATAATGGTAAAAGCAAAATAAAAACACTAACTTTACTCTATTAATAATATTCTTTTACTTTACGTAAATACCTTGTTTTTTAAAAGATTGGTTGCTATAATAATTAATGTTAAGGAGGAAAACATGAAAAAGAAAATAATTGTGCTAGCACTTTGCGTCCTTATGATTTCAGGGTGTGGAAAAATACCAAAATTATCTAATGGTGACGAAGCTATCGTAACACTAAAAGATGGTTCAATGGTTAGTGCTAATGAATTGTATGAGGAAGTTAAAAAATCTGATGCAACATTAGACAAAATGATAGAAATGGTTGATAAAAAAATATTAGAAGAAGAGTACAAAGATAAACTTGATGAAGCTAGATCTGACGTTGATGACCAAATGGCAATGTTAGAACAAACTTATGGAGATCAACTTGATGCTTTAATTAAACAAAATACTAACTATTCAACTGCTGCAGAATACAAAGAAGCATTATACTTAAATGCTTTGAGACAATTTGCAATCAATGATTATTGCAAGAAACAAGTAACTGAAAAGCAAATTAAAAAATACTATGAAGATGAAATAGTAAGTGATATTAAAGTTAGTCATATTTTAATAACTTCAAAAGCTACTGATGCTATGACAGATGAAGAAAAGAAAGCTGCCGAAGCTGAAGCAAAAGAAAAAGCCCAATCAATCATTTCAGAATTAAACAAAACAGACAAATCAGAAGTTGCTGCTAAATTTGCAGAACTAGCAAGTGCTCAATCAGATGACGCTGCTACTAAAAATAATGGTGGATCATTTGGTTATATTAACAAAGATACTTTAAGTTCAGAATATGATGAATTAGTTGATGCAGCTTATTCATTAAAAGATGGTGAATATTCAACTAAAGTAGTTACTACTGAATTAGGATATCATGTAATCTTAAGAACTGATACAAAAGAAAAAGCTAGCTTAGATGATGTTAGAGATACAATTGTTGAAGACTTAGCTCAAGAATATCTTGCTAAGAACACTGTATCTTATGTAAAAGCATTACAAGAAATTAGAAAAGAAAAAGGATTTGAAATTGTTGATTCAGATTTAAAATCTAGATATGCTGCTTATATTCAAGAAGAATTAAACTACTATCAACAAATTGATGAACAACAAAATCAAACAAATAAGTAATAAAAAAAGAACTATCAAATAGTTCTTTTTTTTATATTATCTCTTCTATTTCAGAATTACTAAAACCCTTTTGTAATAATTTGATTTTAACTTGATAAGTTAACTCATTACCTTCATACTTTTTACTTAACTTGTTATAAATCTTTCGATACTCTTTTTCAATTATTTTAGAATCAGTAGATAAATCTAAACCATTTATAATTTCCTCTACCATCCATTTATAATAACCCATATTACATAAGTCATATAAAATCTTTTCTCTTAATTTATAAGTACCATAACTATGATTAGTATTTATTTTCTTTTTTACAATATACTCTATCTTATTTAACCATACTTCATCTTTTATATCATCAATACGTTCTCTAAATTCTTCATCAGTAAAACCAAGTTTAACTAAGTCTTTTTTTATCTTTTCTGGTCCATTATTTGATAGATTAATCTGATCGGCTAAATAAGACTTCAAATAAACTTCTTTATTTAAATAACCATCTTGTTTTAATCTTTCAATAGTTTCTCTAATAACACTCTTACTATAAACTTTATCTAAATAATTAAAAACTTCTTTCTCTGTTCTTAACTTATTACTAATATATTTTAAAGCTTTATAATAAGCCTCTAAACGATCATTATATTCAGTAATTTCTTGAAACTCTTCATCTGTTATTTCTTTTTTTCTTAATAGTTGATACTTAATAATTACATCATCATATAACTTAACTTCTATATCATCAAACAAGACTTTGTATTTATTGCTTTTCATTTTTGTGTACTTCTTAATTATCATGTAATCACCTAATCAAATTATAACAAAAGAACAAACATTCATCAAGAACGTTTGTTCTTATTTTGCTCTTCAAAAACAACTTGACCTCTATCATCCATTAATACTTCAAGTACTCTCTTTTGTTCTTCTAAACGACGTCTTCTTTCAACTAATAAATTAGCATTTGTATTTCTTCCGCTACTAAAGTAAGGAATATCTCCCTTCTCTTTTAATGCTGAAGGATTTTGTAATCTAAATAATCTATTTATTACTTGAACAGCTTCTGGACTAGAGAATAATCTAATTAGAATACTTTCTCTTCTTTGACTATAATTAGCTTTCTTAAAATCCATAAGTATTTTAACAGGATCTATATTACCTGTAACATTCATACTTTCTGCAATTATAGCAGATAATAAATTGAAGAACTCTTCAGATTCCTTATCAAATGCATAATGGAATCCATATAATCCTTTAGGATCTCGTTGATCATATTCTAAGCCTGCTGCATTTAACCATAAATATGCAAACTCTATATGCAATTTTAAATCTTCACTAGTTACTATTCTGTTAGATACTTTATTTCTATAAACATATCCATTATTTTCTTCTACTCTTTCATATGTTTGAATAAGTCTCTTCATTTCACCAGGAGTAATCTCTCTATAATAATTCCTAATATCCTTACTAGAAATAGTCATCGTACGGAATAATGATTCTACAAAGAATCTTCTCATTGGTTCAGAATAAGTCTTAACTCCTTCTTTAGAGTAATAACCTAAATAACCATTAGCTTCTTTAGTTTTTCTATCTAATCTACTTCTAGACAAGAATATATCATATAAATCTTGTCTATTATCAGTAAATAGATCTTGATCAGTAAATATTGTATTTCTTATAACAACTCTTTTACCTAAACGACCTTCGACTCTTTCAAAGATTGTATAACGATATACATCATTATTACCTATTTTAAGTTTACCAAAATCTTCTATAACAAAATAAGTACCATCACTTCTACGGCAAGTCTTTTGTGAAATATTTAACTTAGAAGCTAATTCAGTATCAACAAAAACACCTTCAAATTTTGATACCTTATTTGCATATGTTCCTATACTAGCATCACCTAAATAATGATTATTACCAGGAGCTAATGCTCTTCTTATATTAGCTATAGAGAATAACAAACTATCTGCTGCATTATTAGCATCATATAAATATTGAACCCTTTCTGGTCTTATACTATTTTCAATTCTTTGGGCTTCACTATAATCGCCTTTTCTTCTAGCTTCAGCGGCTTGTTTCTTTAACTTTTCAACTTGTTTAATACCAGAAACAATTGATGATACATTCATCTTGCTATATAAAACTACTGGTGCTGATAAAGTACCATCACTTCTTAACCCTTGATATATATATTTATAAACAACTTGATTATCTTGAATAGTTTGGCCAACTAATTGGACTTCATATTTAGAACCGTCTTTTCTAGTACCATAGAAAATATTATTTTCTAATCTCATATCTTTGTTGATCATAGCATTTACTAATCTAACCTTAGCTCCATCAACACTAGACAAAACTTGTTCATAGTTTTGAATTCTTTCCTTCTTAGCTGGAATATGTTTTTTAACAAACTCAGTTGCATTAAATAACATTAATGTATCTGCTGTTTTTCCTCTATTATTAGCTGAAGTATTCCATGTTAAATCAACAGGTAATATCTTGCCTTCTATTTCAACTAAATTCCATGCATGAGTTCTATAATCCTTTTGATGATTTTCTTCATTTGTAGCACCTTCTACATAATGACATTTAATACCATTTCGATCACACAACTCTTTTAATACTAAAGCAAATCCAGCACACACTGTCTGTCTTGAATACAAGCATCTTAAACTTCTTATATCCAAAGAAGGTGCTGTTTCAAAGAAAGGATGATAAATAATCTTATTCTTTAAATAACCTATAAAATACATTAATTTTTGGAATTCATCCCAATTAGGATTTATTCCTTTTTCAATTTCTTCTATCTCTTTATATATCCTTTTCATCTCTGACAAAGTATAAATATTATCATACTTATGAGAATCAGAAGGATAATTATTTACCATTGTTTCGTCGTAACCACCCATAACACGGATTCTTAATTTATAAGCATTACGTAATGTTAATAATTTATCTATAGAACTAGAATTAAATCTACTAGTTGTTCTAACTTCCAATACTACTTGATCTACATTACTTATATCTAATTCGTTTTGTAGCCATTCTCTACTTACGGGTTTATTTTCAACATTATAAACTTTCATACTAAACCCCCATATCTTGACTCATAGAATTAGTTACTTTAACTCCTCTAGATTTAAGTACTTTAACTTCTTCTATATTATTGTTGTATATATCTTCATCAATTACTAATTCTTTTAAAGTTTCATTAGCAATTAAAGTATCTATCTTTTTAATACCTGTATTATCTAAATAAAGTTTAATTACTTTATCTAGGAATATTAATTTATCTTCATTTAATACTCTTGTATTATTAAAACTAATATTTTCAATATTTCTTATTACAGAGATGTCATCTAAATCTATAGTTCCCATATTTTCTAAGGACAAACTATTAATTTTCATATTATTTAAATATTCTATTCCTTCAACAACACAATTATCTAAAAATAAAACATCTAAACTAAGGCCATTAAATGCTTTTAAAGAATCAATATCACAATTAACAAAATAAATATTTTTTAAGTTTTCTAACTTACTTAAAACATCTAATTCTACTACACTTAAGTTAAGATCAAAAATCTTTACTTCCTTTAAATTAACCAATTCTTTAAGTTCTTCAAAATCCATTGCTCTTTCAATAACAATGCTTTCGATATTTGCTAGCTCTTCTTTAGAATAACCATTAGCCATCTAGATCACCTCTACTATATAAGTATACCATAACTAAACACTTTTCTTTATATTTAATAATTAATCAATGTAAAAAGACTTAGATAATATCTAAGTCTTATTTATAAAAAATATCTAGCCAAGGCAATCTTACATTCATTAGTATAATAAACAATACTACTAACATTAAACAATAAATCATTAAACCTTTTTCTTTATATAATTTCTCCGGTTTTTGTACAGCAGAATCCTTAGCAAAAGAAATATAAAAATAATAACAGAATAAACCTACAATAAAAGGAATAGCTATAATCAATTCAATACGATATTTAATTAAGAAAATACCAATAAAGAATACAGAACACATAGCATAGAAAAACGCACTTGTTAATAAATTCTTTTCATCATAGTACTTAAATGACTTACGATACAAAGAAGCTTTCTTTTTATCATCAATCATTCTATATTCTGCATATCTCTTAATAGCCATTAAGAATGCTCCACCCATCCAGTATCCTAAAATAATACTTATCGGTGTAACTATAGTAATAGGAATAATAAACCATCCTAACATAAATCTAATTGCATTATTAATTGATTCAGACAAAACATCTAAAAGGAAAATATCTTTAGTTCTAAAAGGTTTAACATTATACAAAAATCCCATTACTAATAAGAATAATTCCATAAAGAAGAAATACTTACCAAACTTAAACCATCCTACTAATAAACCTATTGTTCCTAAAACAAACCATAAAAGCCAAATAATACTTCCTTTGACATCTTCTCCTACTAAAGCTCTCTTGCTCTTAACAGGATGATACTTATCAAATTCAGCATCCAAATATTCATTAATAACATAATTAGCCGAAGCTATTAAAGATGTTGCTAATAAACCAATAACCAAATCTAATATTAACTTCCAACTATATGAATACTTTCCTAAATAAATTGCACAAACAAATCCTGGTAAAATAAAGAATTGTTTAATCCAATGATCAAGTCTCATTATCTTAATGTATTTTTTCATACGCTAACCTCAATCCCTACCTAAAATTATATATTAAAGCCCCGTATTTATCAATTAATTTATTTACTTCAAAAAAACTCCTATGATATAATTTAAAAGGTGATAACAATGGCAAAACAAGTACAAAAAGACACAAAAAAAGAAGAAAAAAAATCACTAAAAAAAGAATATATATTTTATTCAATAATCTTATTAGTATTTGTTGTTCTAGCAACAATCATTTCTTTAAAACATGAATACTGGCCTGATGAAAGTAATGCTTGGTTAATTGCTGAAGATTCATCATTAATTCAATTATTTACTAAATATTTGCATACAGATGGTCACCCAGCATTGTTTCATTTAATAATAAAACTATTTGCTTTCTGCGGCTTAAAATATAGTAACTTTAGAATAATATCATTATTATTCTCTACTCTAGGAGTTGCTGTATTCTTATTTAAATCAGACTATAAATGGTACTTAAAATTATTATTACCATTTACATTCTTTATATTCTATCAATACACAGTAATAACACGTGGTTATTGTATGATGTTATTATTACTATCATTACTAGCAATGTTATGGAAAAAAAGAAAAGAAAAATGTATTCTATTTTCTTTTATTCTATTCCTCTTACTAAGCCTTGAATCATATACATTTATAATTGCTGGATCAATTTATTTCTTAAATATTGTTGATTACTATTTAGATTATCGTAAAACCAAAAAGCACGATAAAAAGAATTTAATATGTTTAATATTTATCTTCTTAGCTTTCTTGTTAACAACAATATATGTCTTCCCAAGACCAGATAATACATTCCATCCTCGCTTTACTTTCTATTATTTATCTGATTCATTTATAACTGAATTTACAATACCTGAATATATAAAAGCTATCTTATCAGTAGTAACATTCTCTATTCTATTCATTGTTAATTATAAAAAACATGATAAAAGACAATTATTAGAATTAGCTATTATAGCATTACCAATTTATCTATTCTTAAAATTTAAGTATTGTAACTTATGGCATACAGGTATAATGTTCTTCTTGTTATTATTCATTGGTTGGATACATAACTATAAAGACAGCAAACTATTCAATATCTTTATGATAATAACTTGTATAATTCAAATCTCTTGGAGTGTTAATTCAAGTATTTATGATTATAAAGAAGTATATTCACCTGCTGAAGATGTTGCTAACTTCGTAAAAAAATATGATTATGAAAATATGAAAATATATGCATTTGAATTCTATGAATGTTCAGTAAATGCTTTCTTTGATAAAAACATTTTTGCCAACTGGAATGATGATATAAGATTCTTCTATTGGAATAAAAGTAATCCATATAATAGTATTTCTCTAGAACCAGAAGATTTAATAAAAGACAATGTTGATATGTTCATTGGTGTTCCTCTATACCAAAAATTAGATCATAAAAAACTCCGTGAATCATATGATGAATATATTTTCAAAGGATCAACATATTTTCAAAATCATAAATTTGAAAACATGGAAACTTACGTTTACGTAAGAAAAGGACTTCAACAAAAAACTTAGATATCATATCTAAGTTTTTTTATTTTATCTTTTCAACTATTTTATTCTCTATATTGCCTTTCAAAAAATGAAAATATGTATAGATAGGCAATAA